>JBHHYU010000006.1:0-85590 GCA_046757725.1 Binatia bacterium | reverse complement strand
CAGTGACCTATTGACTCAGGCCGGAAGGTTTTCTCCTGAGGAACCACACTTTTTAACGGAGAGCCCAATCCGCCTTGACACCACCGCCCGTTATTAGATAATCTCCGACCATCTGAAGCTCCCTCGCTGGGCTTAATACAGAGATTGGGAAGAACCATGAGAGCGATTGCTCAACGTATCGCGATGTTTTTAACTTTTCTTGCTTTGTTTCTGCCCGGAGCACCAGCGTCTGCTCAACACGTGAAGCCCCCTTCCGCCGGCCAGTTGGGTGTCCCCGTCTATCCAAGGGCGACTTTTATCCAAGCCTTCACGGCAGGACCTTTAGCTCGGTATCTGTATGCCTCAAACGACCTGGCTATCCAGATCGCAAGATTCTACGAGCGGAAGACGGGACGAAAGGCCGAAAGGACCACCGATCCAGACGGTTTGCAGATATATCGGATCGTCGTAAAGGGGCCATCCTCGTCTGCTCTGCCGGGTCTCGAGATCAGGGTCAACCATTATCCTGGGGGTTCCATAATCCCTGACCGCAAAGGAGAAACCCAGCTCTTTGCGGCTACCTTCGTCATAAGCAAAAAAATCCGCTGAGCCGGAAGGTCCGCTCTCGCGGTCTCGGCCAACTGTTACCCGGCTACTGGAAACGCGCGGCTTTGATTCGGTCAAGGCTTTCCAGCTTGTGCAGTCGTTCGTCGTAGCCAATCTGTCGAAACAGATCAGCGTATGACGCGAACTGCCCATAGTCATCCGCGAATATACTCGCAAAAGGCTCCGACTCCAGGTCAGGGTTATCGGCGACAAACTGCATATACTCGTGCTCGGCATGATCCTCAAACTCGACATTCAACCGATAGCTCCACTTGGGATGGATCACATAAAGGAGCCAAGAGATGTTGTAGTAGATAAAGGCTAACACTTGCGGGATCAGCCAGTAACGGATGAACCCTTCATGTATTTGTTTCTTACCCCTGAGCTCCTCCAGCATCAATAGGTGCCATTGCTCATTATCCTGCTGAATCCGGCTTTCCTTTACACGATCAATGATGCGACGGGCCAACCTCGGGTCGGCATAGGTGTGAGTAATCGCAATGTAGGCAACGTTCTCCCATGCCTGGTAGGGAACTCGCGCGACGATTTCGAGTACCTTGAACTTTGAAAGGGTCCTTTCCCGGCCGTACAAGATATCCATTGTGACGAAGAGGGGGCGAGCGAGAAACCCATAGTGCATCCGAGGGGATGCGAAGGTTTTTTCTTGTTCCTGCTTAAGCTGTTCAGAGGTCAGCCGTTCCATCATAGGTCAGCTCCTTCCTCCGCTTGACAGCGGTGGCACCCTCGCCGAACCCGCCTGTTGTAGAAGCGCCGGTACAATCAACTCTAGCATTCTGTGATGCCGGCGTAAGTATCTGAAAGCTGTTCGTCATGGGTGATGACCTCCACTCTTCTGCGCAGGGAATGGCATAAAGTGTCCGGCCCCATCACCCTTCAACAGGACCACCCGGTGGGAGGTGGCGGAAACCAGAGCCAAATCCGCATGTCTATCTTTATCAAAATCACCCACCGCCAGGGCAATGATGTCCTGACCAGTCGGAATCGGTGACTTGGGTAAGAATGCTCCTGCCCCGTCTCCCAACATAATGTGCAAATCCCTGGAGCTACGGTTACTGACGGCCAAATCCAAATAGCCATCTCCATTGAAGTCGCCCACACCCAGACCATGCGGGTTCGTTCCGACAGGATAGCTTACCGTCTTTCGCAAGTTACCTTTGCCATCCCCTTGGAGAATATCAACAGCGTCCTCACCGGCCACCACGACGGCTACGTCGATGTGACCGTCTCCGTCCCAATCACCAAAGACCCTATAGTGCGGAAACCGCCCCACCGGGACCACGATAGGATCGCGAAAGCTACCGTCACTTTTGGCAAGCAGAACCGTCAGCGTATGGGGTCCCAAGCAGCCAACCACGAGGTCCGGCATACCGTCTTCGTTCAGATCCGTCGTTGAGATGATATGGGGGCCACGGCCCACCTTGTAAAAGCGCCAAGGTACGATAGTTCCACCACGTCGATTAAGGAGGATAAGCACCCTTGACTGGGCGGCTTGGGCCACTGCCAGGTCAGGGCGACCATCGCCGTTGAAATCCGCCGCCACAACACTAGCCGGGCCGTGGATTCCCTTGATCTCATGCCGGTTGTCAAAATTACCCTGGCCATCGCCGAGGTAAATTGTCAGGCTGGCATCTCCCGTGTTAGTCGTAACCAGATCGACATGGCCGTCACCGTTCAGATCCGCCGTCTCTACCCAGGTCGGCCCCTTGCCGACCGGATAGGAGTGATTACCGTTGATGCCCCCTTTACCGTCGCCAAACAGTACCGTCACTTTGCGTTCCGCGGCCGCTGGCACTGCCATATCCAGGGTGCCGTCATTATTGAAGTCCGCTAGCGAAATCGCATGGGGAAAGAATCCTGTCCGCGTGTCATCGGCAGCAACCGGAAGCACCGAGAGGCACAAAACACTCACCACCTCAAAAAAGAAAACTGCGCCAAAAAAGGGGTGATGCCGGTTTAAGAGTAAACCCATGCTATTTGACACGAAGCTGCAACGATCGAAGATAGGCAACCATATCTTTGAGGTCTTGTTCGGTCATGTTAAAGCCAAAGGCAGGCATGAAACGCGTTAATCCAACCGCAACCCCACCATCCCTAATGACCGTCATAAGGTACCCATCAGAGCGTTGAGGTACGACCTTTGAGAGGTTGGGAACCGGGACCGGGGGACGGCCCGCTTTCTTGTACCAGTCCCACCCATGCCCTTGCGAACCGTGGCATAGGACACAGCGTTCCTGGTAGATTTTTTTCCCTTTGGCCGCGTGCCCTCCTTGCTGTGGTGCCCCTATGATAGGAAACAGCACGGTGAGGGCAAGAGCCCGCAGCAACACGCTCCTTTACCCTCCGGCAAGCGGTGGGATGGTTGGAATTGGCCACGAGGACGGTGGAAAGGCGAGGGGCTGCGAGATATCCCCACCCCAGACGATCACATAACGTAGGACCAATCCGCCGATTAAAACGAGCGAAAACTTGGCATAAAGCATCCATCCGGACTGGTGTTGGGCTCCCCTACCATAAAATATCTCTACAACGCTGACCAGGATAGGTAATGCTAGGCCGATAGCGACAAACCCACCCCAGAACCATCCCCAGAGGGCTCCATGAGTTAAAAATTGATAGGCCAGCTTTTGCCCTGCGGTGCCCGCGGCAAAGGCGGAGAGGAGCACATAGATCCATCCCGCTTCAAGGAGGATGGCTCCAATGTCGACCACACTGAGGGTTTTGGCAGTTTCCCCAACACCCTGAACTTGTTCACCCCCAGCCCATTTCATTCGCTCTGCAATCAGAACTGTAAGGCCACAGGCCGCCAGGCCTGTAGAAACTCCTGACAAGAGAAACAATACGGGAATATATTCCTTTGCCCATAGAGGAACAAACCAAAACCCCCCTGGGATTGTCCATGCCCCTGCCAGGAGCAATCCTGTATAGAGCGCCATGAGGATACCTATTGGAACGCCCAACCCTGCCAGTACCATGCGTAGGGTCCGTCTGACTTGGAAGTACCAGGCGGCCCCGTATGCGAAAGTCACTGCAACGAAACCCCCAAGGACAAACCCGCCCAGGGTTAACCATGATCGGTAGTTCTTCATGTAGAAAGGGAAGAGCAGTCCCCGCTCCGGCTTCGCCAAGTGGAAGGTTAGAAAGAGCCCTCCAACCACGATGATCGGAATGGTAATATAGGTGGAGAGCCGTGAGAGGACTTCGTACCGCTGTTGCCTCCCGGAGAGAAGGTCGGCCATGACCGCAACCAGGAGAGTACCCCCGGCTAGACCACCCAGGAATAGGTACCAGGGGATGTTGTAGGACAACCCCCATTTATGCTGCATGAGAACAATCGGATCCATTTTGCCTCCTCCGATGGAAAAATCCCCACCAGAGCCATTGCAACCCGGGTGGGGATCCCATTGACGACGCCCTTCTTCCCCCGGAGGGATAAGGGCACAAATACGTGAAGAGCAAGGTGACGTGCCTACCGACTAGACGGATAGGCTGTCGGCCACCCCCAAGCGCCGCCGCCTGAGCCACGAGCCGCCATACGCTGGCGCACCACGTTGGCCACCTCTTCTGCATCACCAGCAACCAGGGCTTTGGTAGAGCAAACCGAGGCGCACATCGGCAGCTTGCCCTCAGCAATACGGTTTGACCCGTAAAGGCGCTGCTCACGCTCTGAGAACGGCTCCTCCGGACCACCTGCACAGTAGGTGCATTTGTCCATAACGCCACGAGCGCCGAAAGGTGATGCCTTGGGAAACTGTGGTGCCCCGAACGGGCAGGCGTAGAGGCAGTAGCCGCAACCGATGCATGTCTCCTTGTTGACGTGTACGATACCATCGGGCCGATGAAACAACGCATCCACCGGGCAGACTGCCACGCACGGCGCCTTGGAGCAATGCATGCAGGGTATCGCAACGTTGGTCTCACCCGCTTTACCTTCGTTCACCGTGACGACTCGAATCCTGGCGATCCCCGGTGGCATATTGTTCTCGTTCTTACAGGCGACCTCGCAGCCGCCGCATTCGATGCATCGTTTGACATCGATATAGAACTTCAACCGGGCTGGCGCTTGCTTAAGCTGCGGCCCACCGGCTTCTCTGAAGGGAATGGTAACCTGTGTGCGTGCCATTGGTCTTCCTCCTCCTCAGGCTTAGGCCTTTTTGATCCTGCAAAGGCCGGTCTTGGTTTCCTGCATCTGTGTCACCCGGTCGTAGCCATAATTGGTTACCGTGTTGGCGGAATCGCCGATCCCGTATGGTACGGTTCCCTCCGGGTACTTGGACGCAAGGGACTTACCCTCATAACTTCCTCCCCAGTGAAAGGGAAGAAAGATTGTGTCCGGGCCGACACGGCGCGTGAGCTTTGCTTTTACTTTGACGCGGCCCCCGAAACCCCCACCCCAGTCAGGTGGGCTCTCCACCCACATGAACTCGCCATTTCTGATCCCATAATCGTTGGCCAGCTTCGGGTGGATCTCCGCGTACATCTCTGGATTGAGCTCAACCAGCCACCAAGCCGCGCGTTCTGCCGCTCCGCCACCTTCGAATTCCACCTGCCGGCCGGTGGTGAGGATGATGGGAAAGTCCTTGAACCACTCGGCCTTTTGCAGGCTCTTCCACAGTGTGGGTACGCGGTAGTGGTCCTTGACATCGTCATAGGTCGGCCACTTCTGTATCAGGTCCGGCCGGGGAGTGTGCAGCGGCTCCCGGTGAATAGCAATCGGGTCCGGGATGTTCCATGACTTAAAACGCGCACGCCCGTTGCCGTAAGGAGCCAGCCCTTTGGCCATGGCCTCTTTGAAGACCTTACCTGTGATATCGGTCTTCCAGTTCTTCAGTTGGGCATAGCCTGCATGAATTGAACCCTTTGGGGGAGCCGAGCCACGCCCTGCAAGCAATGTGCGACCGTCAGGTGCCTTGGTTCCCCACCGTGCCCGGAATCCCATTCCGCCGTCCATCACGGCTACATCATTCCGGTACAGGATGGGCGTGCCGGGATGTTTGTCCGTCCAGCACGGCCATGACAGGCCCCAGAACTCACCGTTTACCGGTCCTCCTTCGGCCCGCTTGTTATCGATGTTGAAAGCGTGGGCCCACTTTTGCTGGCGCTTCATTCGCTTATATGTCTGGCCGACCATGCCAATGGTACGCATCCCGGTGTTCCACTCGTCTACGATCGCGGCCAGCGTTTCTTCCGGAAGCTCCTTTACCCCTTTCATGTCTTTGGGAACCCCCTTCCAGGGCCCCTTGGTATAAGTCATGAACTCTTTCTTGAAACCCAGGCGCTGAGCGAGATCTAGCATGATAGCCAGATCCGTTCGGCTTTCCCATACCGGCGAAACGATACGGTTACGCCACTGGATGTCTCGGTTGGAGTTGGTGACGCTCCCCATCTGCTCGTATTGGGTCGCCGATGGGAGGATGTAAACCCCGTCTTTACGATCCGGTAGGACGGATGTGTTGGTTACGAAGGGGTCGATGTCCACCAAAAGTTCCACCTTCTCCAGGGCCTTTTTCACTCGATGATACTGGGACTCGCAATTACTTGCGTGTCCCCAGTAAAGAGCGGCATGGACATTCACCCCACCGTTGCCCAGCTCCTTGGCATCCATCAAAGCCCCCTCGTACCACCGGGCCACGGTGAAGCCTTTCTTGTTCATCATTTTTTGGTTCTTGAAGCGTGACTTGAGCCAGTTAAGGTCGACCCCCCAAACATGGGCCCAATGCTTATAGGCTCCCGCCGACAAACCGTAGTAACCGGGCAAGGTATTGGAAAGAACGCCTAGGTCCGTGGCCCCCTGGACATTGTCATGCCCACGGAAGACATTAGCTCCACCTCCCGGCGTACCCATATTTCCCAAGACGAGCTGAAGGTCGCAGTAGGAGCGGGTACAGCAAGTTCCGTTGGTGTGCTGCGTTCCCCCCATCGCCCAGATCACGGTTCCGGGACGGTTATCCGCCAGGGCCCGGGCCACACGGTTAAGGTCCTTCACGGACACGCCTGTGATATCGGACACGACCTCCGGAGTGTACTTCTTTACCACAGCCTTGAAGTCGTCAAAGGCGTAAGTGCGATCGTTGATAAACTTCTTGTCCTCCCAGCCATTCTTCAAGATGATATTGATCAACCCGTAAACAAATGCCACATCCGTACCGCTCCGCTGGCGTACGTAAATATTGGCGAAGGCAGCGCTCTTGGTGAAGCGCGGGTCTACCACGATCAACGTTGCCCTGTTCCGCTCTTTGGCCGTCAAGATGTGCTGCATGGAGATGGGGTGAGACTCGGCTGCATTCTCTCCGATCATCAGGATGGACCTGCTGTGTCTGATATCGTTCATGCTGTTGGTCATGGCCCCATAGCCCCATACGTTGGCAAGGCCTGCGACTGTGGTGGAGTGGCAGATCCTGGCCTGGTGGTCTATGTTATTGGTACCCCACAGTGCAGCGAATTTCCGCAGGCCATAAGAGGCCTCGTTGTTATGATGGGCTGAACCGAGGATCATCAGGGCGTCAGGGCCGTGCTTTCCACGAATCTCCTTCAGCTTGGCAGATATCTCCCCAATGGCCTGATCCCAGGAGAGGCGTTTCCACTTGCCACCCTGGAGCTTCATCGGGTAACGCAGCCTCTTTTCGCTAATGACATGCTCGCGCGCCGATGCTCCCTTCGAGCACAGGCTGCCCTGGTTTATCGGGTGCTCAAACCAGGGTTCCTGACTGACCCAAACGCCATCCTGCACCTCTCCGACAAAGCCGCAGCCGACCGCGCAGTTGCCGCAAATGGTTTTGATCTGCTCAAGCTTTCGCGGCCCGCCACCCTTTGCGGCCTCCACCTCCTTCACCAACGGTGGTCCCAGTAAAGCTGCCAGACCAATTCCGCTAAGCCCTGCAGCGCGCAAGAAGTTGCGCCGGTTCATTCGGGGATTCAGCGACTCAGGCCACATCGGAGACGAATTGAGGTTAACCTGTCCGTTCGCTCGGATAAGCTTCATCTCTCACCCTCCTCAAGTTTGAAATAAAAAAACCATTGCCCACACATTGAAAAGATCGCACGCGGGACTGAACCTAACCCGCTACTTGTAAAGAGTTTTATAATAACGCTCCGCTTCCTCGGTACGCCGGTAGAGGATTGGCCCTGTGGACGGTGCGGCATAAGTATTTGGTGCCGCGCGCACCGCTTTTCGGGTCCACAACCAAGCCACGACGCCACCAACACCTGCCAGGACACCGGCAAGAAATTGCCGTCGCGGATGAATATTTTTAGGCTTCACGTTTCGTTTCATATGTATGCCCCCCCATGCATGAAAGAGCCATGTCAAACAGCCCCTAGCTCACACAGACCAAGGAACCGCAGCTCCACTTGCCTTCAGTATCCTGCCTCCCCACCTCTACCTCTACGTAAAATCCTTCCTGGAGGTCTGCCAGTTCCCCCCCAACAGTTCCCATGGTTTCTTCTTCAGCGACTTCAATGTTAGCTTCCTCAGGGAAAGTGATTGTTATATCCTGATCGTCCTCAGTAGTAATAACCGCAGTTCGTTGCACCAGGTCCATTTTCTTTATGTAGCCTTCGATCATGGTCGGTGACCTCCTCTCCTAAGTGAGAAACTTACGTCTATGTACTGTCTCCGGTATCACTTAGTCAAATACCTGTCAAGGAAAAAAAACTGCGCGACAAAAGAAATCGTTCAAGGTGCTGTTCGCCGGAAGGCAAGGAATTTTCAGGCTAATCGCCGGATACATCAAAGGTTGGACCTTTCCAGATTGGTTTCACCCCGTAACGTTTTCTAGCCTCCGCAAGGGACACTATCTGATCCAGTCCCCAGTCGCGGAAGAGAGTGTGCTCCAACTCAAGAAAGGCACGGAGCATTATGGCAGCGCCACGATAGAAGTGCGCCTGTTGAGCCCTCTCTATATCCTCCGTACAGGTGGGAACCCAGACGAGCAAATGCTCTCTGAGAAAATCAGCCTGAAGTTGCAACCAACTCGTTTCTTCCCCTTCATTTTCTGTCGCCATCTGCTTGCCAATCAGCCAGCGCATGACTTCCAGTTCGAACGCCAGCACATCTTCAGGCTCAGAAAATTCTTGCTGTTCTCTCTCCAAACCGAGACGTTCAAGGAAGCCACGAAGGACCACAAGGGGAGCCCTGAACAGGTGGCCCGTGAGATAATAGGACTCATAGGGGTTGACTTGAGAACCAAAGGGACTGAGAAAAAGCTCGGTAAACTCTTCGGCTGCCTCCTCGGGTTTGCCTTGGGCTAGAAACTGCCGAATGTGCCGCCACCCTTCCCCCATGCGCGGGTGAAGCGTAGCAGCAGCCTCCATTCGATCTTGAATACCCTCTTCTAGAGACGCAATGAATTCCGCTGCCGGTTCCCTCGACCAGAACCGAACGAACAAGCCGTAATAGTTGTAGCGGAACTGTACCAGCGCTTTGTCTCTGACCGTTACCTGATCCATTCACATCTCCTCGATGGACCCCTCTTCTTCCTCAAACAAGTGGTCCATAGCGGAATCCAGAAAGGCTTTGTAGCCCAGGGTATCTTCTACCGTTACATCTTCTTGCTTCTGTCGAGTGACGATCTCCTCTTCGAGCGCACCCTGAACCGCCGCCTCAATGTGCTCGATTAGCGGTGAGGTCTCCGCATTATGAATGCCGACAACATGGGTCTGCCACCATCGCTCCCAGATGTTTCCATAGGCTCCCCTTTCCGGAAAGCATCCGACATCACGGACCGCCTGCCCCACATCAACCCCAAGAGTCTCTTGGAGATCGGTCACCTGACGCCATTTTTCCAGTGCCAGATGGCGGATATAGGCATCAAGGGCCGCATCCATCAACTCCTTACTCTTCCGCCTCCCACGTTTGCCTTTTCTGCGTTTCTGCTTCTCTCTCGTCTCCATACTTCCACTTGTTCCAATTGTTCAATATGGTTCAAATGGTTTGAATCGTTTGAACGCCTTGAACAAGTTGAACGTTTTGAACTCTCCCTTTATCAGCTTCTGTGTCACGGTTTCCAGCCTTTCTCCACTTCCAGCATGGCTTCTGCGGCACGGCAGTCAGGACACAATCTGAGCAGTTTTCGCCGATTACCGCTAAAAGTATCCATCAACGACTCAAGTGAAAACAGCCGAGTCTCAATGGTCTCCAGAGCCTTTTTGTTGATATAGGGCTTCCCGCACTTGCCACACGAGACCATTGGGTCTTCTACTACTGTCTGGTAATCGAGGGCGTCCCGTTCAAAGAAAATTTCCCGCCGAAGCGTGATTACGTTTTCAGGGCAGACCTTCTCGCAGAGACCACAGGCCACACAGGCAATGGCCTTAGACCTCAATGAGCCTTTTCCCTCCTCGATGCTGAAGGCATGTACCGGACAAACATTCACGCAGGAGCGACACAGGGTACAACCAGAGCTCTCAACATCCGCAAGAGCAAAGGGCTGCGAGGGATCGAGGGCCCTGCGTCCGGGCTCCCGGCCTGTCTGTTCGATAAAGGTCCGAATCGCGTCGGCTACTACCTCCCGGTTACCCCAGGAATCGATGCGTTTGCCGTCCCAGTGGATAGGCGCCTTATCCAGCTTCTCGGCAAAGCTCGATAGGGCTGTGACGACTTCCACCTCCGTACCATGGTCTGCAGTCATGAGGCGCAACCGTTCAGAGCCCATGCCAAAGGCATCCAGAGTCAGACGGCAGAAGTCAACTTTCTGATAGAGTAATTCCCGCTCCCCGTGCTGGCATGTCTCGCAGCCCAGGAGACCGACTCCGGCCGCACCCAAGCGGAAAGCGGCCAGGATGTTGGCCTCGGAAACATAGCGCAGACACGGCACCTCGACGGGAAACACGCTCGCCGGGTATGGCAGTGGCCGCCGGCCTGCCTCTTCGAGTACACGCCTGCCCTGCTCGCCGCAATGGAAGAGAACAGTCAAACGTTCCCCGTTACTGTGCCCTGGTCTGTGCCCGAGCAGAGCGGCGAGCCGCGTATAGAGCTCATGCGGGGAGGGCTCCGTAAAGCGCAGGGAGCTTGTGGGACAAGCCGAGGCACAGGCGCCGCACCCCTCGCAAGCCATGTGATCAACCTGCATCCGAAAATGATTTTGCGGGTCGCGGCTGATGGCGTCGTACGGACACGAGGTTATGCAGATTCCACACCCCTTCTGGTCTGCCGTCCCTCCCGCACAGATATCGCCGTTATATGCCACCTGAACCGGCTTGACAAAGTCACCGATGAGGTCACGGACGCGCATTGCAAGTTCGTCGAGGTCAGCCCTGTCCGGCTTGACAAGCAAATGACAGCCCGTACGCCGTTTAATACCCGGTGTGTCGTTCTCTGATATGGATACGAATTGATCCGCCTGCAGGTCCCGATGACCCCGTTTAGGCCCGTCATTAGTCTCAACGGTCACCCGAAAGCCGCCCAAGGAGCCCTGGACACCCAGAACCCGACCCCTGGTCACCTCCAGCGTCGGGGACAGATCCGGCAGGACATCCGGGGCGATAATAAAACTTGTCTGGGCGATGTCTCGGAGTTTTTCTGCGAACTGTATCCCTTGGGTCGAATCGGTCGCAATAACGATACGACCCCCGACATTCAAGGGATTATAGGTCACCTGTGTCTCCGCTTCGGCGGTTTCCATCGCGGCACACAACAACCGGTTTGCTTTGGCATGGGCCTCTGCGGGATCCGAATGGACCTGAAAACAGAGGCCTTTTAGATCAACAAATCGCAGCTTCGTAGACGGTGCCGTGCCATTATTGATCGCCTGATTAAACAGACCGGGACCGGCACAGCAACTGATCAGTACCTGATCGGGTCCCTCACTCTGGACACTTGAGGCAAATTTAGGAGCCTCAGTCTCTGGATCCCTTGCGAATGAGAGAACGCTGGGGACGGTAGGAAGGACAAGCCGCTCAGGATCGAGGGAAAGTGTGCGGTGACAATTACAGAGGAAAAGCCCCCATTTGGCTGCCATACTGGCCCCTATTAGATCTTAAGGGCACGATTTGTCAAGCTGTCTGGCGGTTGGTATTGACTTGTCACCAATGACCGCCGCTTTTAAAACCTTTGAACTGCTAATTAACTCCAATTATTTCATGTTCAGTAAGGCTTCGAGATCACTAGCCACCTTTTTGAGCGCGTCTATTTTCTCGCCCAGTTTGTTCGCGTCTTCGAACACCTTTGCGGCCCTCTTATGCAATTCCGCTGCCTCGCGAAGCGTACGTTTAGCCGACTCCCAAGCCAGATCGGAGTTGTATCGGGCTTTTTTTGCATTATCTAAATCACCCGTCGCCTTGTACGCCTCAGCTGCTTTTTTCCAATGCTCGCTTGCGGTTTTGTAACCGCCTGAAGCGGATACCTTCTCATCACCGGCAGCGCTAAGAGCCACACCAGGGGTTTCACTCCCAAGCGCTTCCTTCTGTTCGGCCCGTGACTCGTGGCCTATGGCAGCCTCATACCTTAAAGAGGCTATCTCCTCCCATTGTTCCGCGGTTTCCTTAGTAGCGGGTGCCTCTGCATAGCCGTATGATATCCATGACAATAAAACCACGAACAAAACCAGCCCATTGGGTAGTATTCTATCTGAACTCGGTTTGCCCATCACAGGATTCCCTTTTACGCTTCTGGATAACACATATTTGCTCGTAAGGGAACCCATCGCCGTAGATTCGAATCGAAATGAACTACCCCGCAGCAAGCTGCGGGGTATCAAAAGGAACGGACTCATGTCAACACATTGCTATCGCGCCAAGAGCCTACTCCGCCGAAGCAGGCGCTTCCGCTGCGAAGGCCGGGCGCCAAGGGCGCAAAGAAAAACATGACCCCTATTTCTCCGAACTTGGCGTGCTTTGCGCCTTTGCGCAAGTCATCATTTTGCCGTTTCCGTAAGCCACATCTTAACCGATAGCTGCGGGGAATTAACCCGTAGCGATTGAATGAAAGTACAGCTTAGCCACCTCGGTACCTCCTTATATGGTTCACGCTTCAATAAATACGCTTCCCGGAATCTATTCCACTTGTAACACAACGACCAGACCGTGCCCACAGCCCCATCCGTGCTGCATGGTATACTCGAGACGTTGCAGCACGTAGGCCAGCTGCGGTTCCAGGATGTTGGCGCGGACATCGCCAAGACTGATCCAGGACACGCTGTCGATCACTCGGTCCATTGTCATCAGGGCCGTCTGCAAAGCGGGAGCGAACGTGCGCCAGCCATCGAGGGCTACGAGGTCCATGCGGTCGCCCTGAATCCGGTTCAGCGTAAAGTCAACGACCTTCGTCCAGCTCATGGCCAATTCACTAAAGAAACGGTTGAGTTCCTCGGGACCATCCGAGGGCCGATAGTCCAATCGGAGCTGTTCGATATGCGTTCGGACGTTTAGTTCGTACAGCTTGTTTACGACCCTGCGGAGGCGCGGGAGGCTACACTGGTATTCCCGTGTGTCGGTGTGGCGCCCTACGAATATCGAGCGATCTAAGAACTCGATCGGCTTCAAGGAGACACCTTGATGCTGACCCAGTTCGTCGCACATACGACGTACGTCAACACTACTCCAGAAGCGGAGGGGAAATTGCTCTATCTCGCCTTTCCGCCGCTCCTGTTCGTCGTACATGTAACTCATCGAGTATGGGTGCATGTCCTCGACTTCATTATCCGTGCTCCAATAGAGCGGCCACTCCGGCGAGTAGCGTCCAACCATATCTAATACCACCAGTGCTCCCGGTCTCGCGTGGTAGAGGATATCAGTCAAGCATTGACGGAGGGCGGCGGTTTCTAAATGAGACAAGGCGCCGTACGACGAGAAGTAGATGTCGAAGGGTGACTCCGACTTGACCATCCCGAGTCCCTCGGACAGATCCGCTTGCTCGAAGGCGACGTTCGAAACGCCGGAGTAGTTCTGCCGGCCCTGTTCAACCATGGCATCGCTTATGTCAACGCCGAGAAACTGACCTATCTCTTCTGGGGGCAGCACATAGGGCAAATCGGTGTCCATATTCAGGTCTTTCTGGTTGATACGCGTCAGCAATTCGTATCCCTGCCCCGCACCGCATCCCAGGTCCAAGATGCGCACGCCGCGGTTTTCGGCGCGGCAGGCTTGGGCAATCCGATTAACGAACGGGCGCAGGGCGAGCCGGGTTAGCTGGTCCTCCCAGTAGGTCCGTACGTTGTCGTGTTTTCCAAACAGACCACCAATATATTTGTTGTATAGTCCTTTAGCGACGGTCTCGCTGTATGTTCGGAGACCGTTGGTTTCGTTTGTAGGTGATAGTGTATTGGCGTTAGGCATTGTATTCCTCCTGTTCACTTGGTGAAGTAAATGCACCGCGCCAGCGCCCTACCGTCCGACGCGATGTCTCCCCCGGAAAGATCTCCTCGAAGATGCGTCGGTAGTGGAACTCTTCCTTTGTCCGAGGCGCGTCGACGGGGTAGCTCCGGGTGGCCTGGGCCCAGTCGCCTTCGCTGACTACCTCTGCACAATACTCCCGCAGGGTCCATTCGGAACCGCATCCCTGGGCGAACTCCTGTTTCGTGCGCCACAGAATGGACTCCGGCAGAAGGTCGGTCACGGCGCTGCGCAGTAGCCATTTTTCCGGGCGACCGCGCCGGTGAAGTTTTTCACCCGGATCGATTGCCATTACGGTATCGAGAAAGTCAATGTCGAGGAAGGGAACGCGACCCTCGATGGAATGAGCCATCGTCATGCGGTCGACTCGCTGCAGGTTCATGTTGTGCAGGCCGGTCAGTAATCGCACGCACTCGCGATGGAGGGCAGCCGGATCACCGACGCTGTCGAAGTAAAGGTAGCCTGCGAAGGCCTCATCGGAGCCCTCTCCGCTCAGCACGACCTTGACGTGATCCGAGGCGATCTTGGAGACAAAGTAACACGGCACAGCGCTGCGCAATAACGCGGGATCGTAGGACTCAAGATGGGCGATCACCTCTTCGAGCACACGGATGACCTCTCCAGAGGTGTAAACGTACTCGTGGTGACGCGTGCGGAGATGTTCGGCCACCTTCCTGGCGGCGAGGATGTCCGGTGACCCCTCCAATCCGACCGAGAAGCTGTGCAGCTCATCCACGTGCTGGCGCACCAGCGCAGCGATGATGCTCGAGTCGAGCCCGCCGGAAAGGAACACCCCCACTGGAACCTCGCTCATCAACCGCTTGACAACCGCGGATTCAAGCCTATCCCGGATTGAACTTGGGTCGAGCATCAAAGACCGATCCGGCGGCTCCCGCCACAATGGATGATACCATTGCTCCAGGGTGCCGCGAGTGTACGCAAATCCTGGTGGGACCTCCTTGATATCTACACACACATCGATCAGCGCCTTGAGTTCGGAGGCAAACCACAGTCCACCCTCGGCATCGCTTCCCATATACAGCGGCTTGATACCGAGGGGATCACGCGCTGCGAAGACCTCCTCGCCGTCGCTCAACACGAAGGCGAACATGCCGTCAAGCTTTGTCACGAATGCCGGGCCCAAATCTTCGTATAGGTGAAGAATAACCTCGGAATCGGAGTGTGTGCGGAAGCGGTGTCGGTCCCGCAACTCATGGCGCAGCCGCTCATGGTTGTAGATCTCACCGTTGCAAACAAGGGCCAGATCGCCGTTTTCGTTGTATATAGGTTGTTTTCCCCCGGCGACGTCGATGATCGACAAGCGCCGATGAGCGAGCACCGTCGAACCGACGTGGAAGACCCCAGAATCGTCGGGCCCTCGGTGCTGGAGACGTCCAGCTATACCGTCCATCATGTTGGTGACCGTACTCGACTGACATCCGACGTATGTCGCTATTCCACACATAGGATAATGAAAACCTCGTTATGGCAGATAAGCCCGTAAAGAGCAGGGAATTTCTGCAAATGACCGTCCACCAGGCTACGTTTAGCAGAATCAAGCTTTAGTGGGGCAAGACAAGGCTGCCTTTCGAACCGGTGGTTTGAACCAGACGTTATCGAATTGACAGGTGCTCTGTCAACCTAGCTGTGCGGGGTTTCTTTTGCAACGTCCTTGAAGGTTCCGATCAGGAACCTTGCGAGAGCCCCCAACGGGCTGCTTGAGGACCTTACGCCGGTCACGGGCGGGAGTACCCGGCTCAGTATCTCTTCCGTAAACCCGCACTGAAGCTGAAAATAAGACCGGAGTACCGACTATTCTCTGTCCTAAATTGGGAATAAGGGCCGGTCCGCCCCTTAAAGCTCATAAATTCACGTTGAATATGAGTTTCATTTGAAATACATTACTCAAGTTAGTTCGTAGTTCAGGGGATTGTGCCCATGGAGCCTAAAGGTATCATCTTCACACCTGGTAGAGAACCGGCCATCAAGCAGTCGCCGTTCCCAGATAAAAAGCGCGGTGAAGCCACGAAGGCGAAGCGGCACCCGCAAACCCGTCGCTTCATGTTCATGAGGGCCGAGCATGCGCAACGCGGTCTTTACGATGGCCCCCTCAATCCCGAAAAACTGGAAACGAAGGATTGGGACGGAGTAACACGATTCGTAAAGGAGACCGCCCTGCAGCTGGGTGCCGATCTCGTCGGTATTGCCCCCGTGGATCGGTTCGACTTTGTCCGCGGTACTGCACCCCCTCAAGGTCACAACCGTGGGATCTCCTTCGCCATTCACATGGATTTCGATGAGATGAAACGGTTGGGTCCGTTGTCCCAAATGGAAGTTCATAGGGTTTACTACAGGCTCTCGGATCTATCCGTGCGGTTGGCGCAATTTATTCGTTCGTTTGGTTACCATGCCGTGGGCTATCCGAATGAAGGGCCCGCTCTCTTTATACCCATTGCCTGGAAGGCCGGATTAGGCGAGTTGGGTCGCCATGGGTCCTTGATTACCAAGAAATTTGGCCCCAGTGTGCGTCTTGGTGTTGTGACAACTGAGATACCGCTCGTTGCCGAACCGGCGCCTGCCGATTACGGTTTTGATGATTTGTGCTTGCGCTGCAATGCGTGTACTAATTTCTGTCCCGGCAATGCCATTGTTCCCAAGAAACAAGAGGTTTTTGGTACCGTTCGCTGGCATGTGGATACCCCGGCTTGCCGCCCCTATTTCGAGGACTACGAAGGTTGCAAGATTTGTCTAACCGTATGCCCCGTTAACGCCCAGACGGAATCTGCGCCTCTGTATAAGAGCCTCATGAAAGGGCTGATGCATCGTAAAATTCCTGTCCGCGAACTCATTGATGAATGGAGGGAAGAAGGATTTAGGGAGGCCGAAGCGTTTGGTGAGGGGTGGAATAACCGGTAGAAACAGCTCATCTGTTTGCAGCAATCGGTTAAAATGTGGCTTACGGAAATGGCAAAACGATGGCTCCCGCAAAGACGCAAAGCACGCCAAGTTCGGAGAAATAGGGTCATGTTTTTCTTTGCGCCCTTGGCGCCCGGCCTTCGCAGCGGAAGCGCCTGCTTCGGCGGAGTAGGCTCTTGGCGCGATAGCAATGTGTTGACATGAGTCCGTTCCTTTTGATACCCAGCAGCTTGCTACGGGGTAGTTCATAGAACCACCCGCGGATTGCTAATATTTTTGTCCCTCTGGAAGATACCTCGGGGCCTGAAAAAGTTGAAGGGTCTACGGGCACAAGAGTTTTTCGATTTTTCAACCCTTTAACTCTCTAACGTGGCAGGGCGGAAGGTGTGGCCCCCCCTGCGGTTCTATCCAAATCACACGTTTGGGCAGAGGCTTTTAAACCTTGGCAACTGCATAGGTAAAAACGTAAATTCTGCTATCCAACAAGGTGCCCTAATGCTGAATAGATTAAGGAGGTGAGAAAAGATGAGTAAGAAACTATTAAGCCTTGTTTTAATGACCCTTTTTACCCTTTCCGTAGCAGGCTGGCTCGTAGCCGCCGAGATCAAAGGAAAGGTGGTGAAAATCGAGCGGGATGGCCGTTACATTACTGTTAAGAACCCGTGCAAGTCGGTGAAGATCCGGATTAGCGGTAGCCGCACCGATTTAAAGGGCGTGGACGACCGCTCCGACATCAAGGAAGGCCAATCAATCAAGGCAACCTATGACGCGGACGATGATCGCAAGACCGCTAGCAAAGTCAGTGTAAAATAATAAGTAGTTCTCTTTTTGAGATCGAGAAGGGGACGGGAGCCATACCCGTCCCCTTTTTTGGGGCGGACGCTTCTTACCCGCATCTGCACTCCCACCAAAGGGGTGTCCCACTGCTATGGACTGAAGTGGGCTCAAGCCGGTCAATTCTCCTGAATCACCATGTAACCCCTTGCTCAATGTGCTGTGCGGCAGGTTCAGCAGGAATAGGTAAGAGGGAGTCTATTTAGTCTGATGTTGCGACTCAAACAGGTGCTGTGTGTTGCTGGCAAAGTTTAAATTTTAAGAGACGGCCGTCTCCCCTCCCGGCCCACTCCGCTAGCGCTTTTGGAAGTTAACCAAGCTTGACGACCAAACAGTGGTACGATAGTTCTTTTCCTGTTCTGTCCCTTTTCATTGTTTTTTAGAAAGGCAGAGCGGATCGAGCAGAAATCAGTCTGCTGCTCGCTGTTAAAACTTAGGCCGGCATAGAGGGAGGAGTTGATTTATGGCGCTTTTTTTTCATTCAGATGATGTAGATGAACTTATTCCATTGAAAGAAGCCGTCAGCATTGCTGAAAGCGCCCTGAAGGACATTTCCAGTCCGCTAGGGACCAATGCTCCCCGCAAGAGGCTACACATCCACCGAAATATGGGAGAAGTACCCTATGATACCGTTCTGAATATCTACGCGGGCGGATCGTCGAGTTACGGCGCTATCGGAGCCCAGGTGGCCCTCCATCGCAAGGCCATACAAGGGACTGTCCAGAAAAGACCTCCTTATAATCCCGACCAGACTGAGCTTGCGCTGATTTACGATGTCGATAGCGGAACTCTTTTGGGAATAATGGCTCATCGCCCCCGACACGTAGGGGGTACGGCGGACTTGCGCACTCCTGCTACCAGCTTGGCCGGCCTTGATCACTTTGCGCGCCGCGATGCTACACGGGTTGGTATTTTTGGCTCAGGTCACCAAGCCAGCTCAACCTTTCTAGGCCTAACAGAGCTGAGAAAGATTGAGAGCGCGAAGGTCTACAGCCCAACGCCATCCCATAGAGAGGCATTTGCCACGAGGATGGGTGAGACCACCGGTGTGCCGATTGAAACCGTGGATGATCCTCGGTTGGCGGCCAAAGATGTCGATATTATCCTGTGCATGACGAATACCAATGTGCCTGTCATTGACGGTTCCTGGCTCGAAGAAGGGCAGTATATAATTTCAGTCATCGGCAGCAATATCGAATTGGTCAAGAGCGGAAACATCTCCGCCCCGCGCAGAGAGATCGATGATGGGACCCTCAGGAGATGTAGCTTCATTGTGGCCCTCTCTAAGGAGCAAGCGATAGATTCCCAGCAAGGAGATATCTACTGGCCCGTGCAGGAGGGGGTCATCACCTGGGACAGGGTGGTGGACATCGCGGATGTGCTCGCTGGAAATGCCAAGGGGAGAACGGACGACAGGCAAATCATTCTTTACAAGAACCAGGGCGGCCAAGGCATCATTGATTTAGCCTTGGCCAAGAGGTGTTATGAGCTGGCACGGCAATCGGGGAAGGGATATGAAATGGAGATCCGTGCACGCGACAATTGGTGGGTGCAAGGAGGGAAGTCACAGCTTTGGTAAACGCTATCACCCCTCAACGCAAGCGATCAATCTCCTGACGCAGCTCGGCGGCAAGAGAAGATTCGAGGCCTTGGAGCCTTACGCAGTGCTCCTCGGCCTTCTTACTATTACCCCAGGCAAGATAGGCCAGCGCTAGATTAAAATGTGCCTGTGGATTTTCAGGCTCGAGGCTCACCGCACAGGTAAGTAGGTCACACGCAGCGGCATAATTACCCTGTTCATACAGCACCATGCCGAGATGGAAGTGCGTCTCGGCATCCTCCGGAAGTAGCCGCATAGCCGTTTTTAAGGCCTCAGCCGCTTCTGCGTACGCGGCACATCGCAGATAGGCGAGCCCCAAAGCTCTGTAGGCTACCCCATGCTGCGGAGCGTATTGCGTCGCCTTCTGTAAGCTGGCTACAGCATCATCATAGCGCCCTTGCTCAAGGTACGTGAGTCCGATCTGCACGTAGGCTTCCGCAAAATCCGGCTGCGTCTCAATGGCCTCATGAAAAGCTGCCAGGGCTCGCTCAGGCTGCCCCAGCCTCGCATAAATAAAACCTACATTGGTATAGGCCTGGGGGAATCGAGGCTTCAGACGGATGGCTTCCCGATAAGCCACCAGGGCACGCGTATAATCTCTTTGTCCTATGTAGGCATTTCCGAGGTTAAAATGCCCTTCTGCGAGGTCCGGTTGATGCTTCAGAAGCTCTTGAAAGGCCGTAATCGCCTGATCGTAAAGCCCCTCCTGAAGGAAGCGAAACCCCTGTAAAAAACTGGACTCAGACATGCCTTACCTCTCTGAGACCCGGAGCATATATGAACCTGCCGGCGGCTCACTCCTTCTTGGAGCTAAGCCTATTCAGGAGGGCCTGAACCTCCCCAAGGCGGTTTTTCACTTCCGTTTTTGCCCTCGACAGCTCTTCGGCCGGTGCACTTTTTTCAACGGCATCCTCGAGCGCGGTCACTGCAACGCCAAACACCTTTAGTAAACGCCGTGTTTCATCCGTCGGCATGGCCTATTCCTCCCTTGGTTTAAGATAGAGGTTTGAGACAGGGACAGAGAGGTTCGGTGGCACATCTCCGTCTCCTCCCTTTGTTTCTTGTACAAAGGGAGAGACATGGTAAGGCATCAGCAGTCCCAACTCCTTTAACTTCTTTTCCGGAACAAAACCGCTCTCATCCCATTCTCTCTCCCGGTAATACCCCTGGATCATCTCTCGCAGCTCGGCCGGGGCCAACCCTACGCCCTGGGCCACGCCGGTCGGGAGGGCCTCGCCCAGCAATCGTGGAGGTAGCCAGTCATCCTCCGGCCGCCACCCCTCACGCAGATTGAACAGTTTCTTGAGCGTATGGATCCGTTCGCCGACCCGGCGTAGCTCACCGTTAGAGCAAGGCCAGCCGGTAACCTTGCTGAGCAGATCCGCACTCTCAGCATAAAAGTCGTTAAAGCACTTGCGCAGGAACTTGCAAACAATCAGCGAGTCCAGCACCGCAGCAAAATCTTCCGAGGCCACAACCAGAGCGCCCCGGCCAGCATCTCCACTCAAGCGATCGACCTGTCCTGAGAAGTCGGCTTCGTAGGCGCCAGAACGGTTGTGGCAGGCTCCGCGTGGGCTTACCGCTAGCCCCAGTGCCATGGTTTTCATGCTGCGCGGTTCATACCCGGGTAGTTCCAGCCCCTTGACGTGCATTGCACAGTACATCGCGTCTTTGCCAACCTTCATAGCGGCTCCCCTTGAGCCTTCGGCCAGCAGGGCGCCGAGGCCACTGCGCCCGGCAATCGCCGGAATAATTGCCAGCAGACCATCACCATTACCAAAGCGCAGCCCGCCGCCGGGGGCTTCAGGCAACAACCTCTTCTCCGCACACTCCATCGCCCAGGCAAGTGTACCACCGGTGCTGATGGTATCGAGGCCATAGAGGTCACAAAGATGGGCAGCGCGTAGGACCACATCCGGATCCTCAATGCCACAAAGGGGACCGAGGGCAAAGAGAGTCTCGTATTCCAGGCGTTGTTCCTCTCCAGCCAGAGATTTGAACAGGCGTTCGCACTGGATCGTGCAGGAGGCACAGCCATGCCTGCGGCTGAAGTTGTTCTCCGTTAGGCTTTCCCCGCTCAGAGCTTCGGCGTGGTCGAAGGTCGACTGCTGAAAATTTCGACTGGGCAAGGTGCCGAGACGGTTGAACACCGCCAGATTTGCCACAGTGCCGATCTGTCGGTACTTGGCGGTTAGCGTGCCCAGGCTCCGGTGCCGCATTGACTCGGCGATGGCCTCGACCCCTTTTGGATCGGCTACATGGACCCCATCATGGCCACACAGAGCAATGGCCTTCAGGTTTTTTGACCCCATCACCGCGCCAACGCCGCCCCGCCCAGCATGGCGGCCCTCGTTGCTGATAGTGGCGAAACGTACGCGATTTTCACCGGCCTTGCCAATGGCCGCTACCCGTACCCCCTCATCCTTGAGCTCAGAACGAATGATGGTCTCAGTCTCGCTGGCGCTTCTTCCCCACAGGTGTTTTCCTTCCCTCATCTCTACATTTTCGTTGCTGATAAACAGGTATACTGCAGAAGCAGCCTGGCCGGTGATCACCACAGCGTCAAGACCGGTGCGCTTCAGCTCGAGGGCAAAGAAGCTGGAGGAAAGTGAATCAGCGATAAACCCGGTGAGCGGGGATTTGGTGACTACGGCAAATTTCGCTGTGGTGGTGAGACCGGTGCCCACCAGTGGCGCGCTGGTAAAGATCAACGGGTTGGCTGGAGAAAGGGGCTCAACCCCTGATGGGGCGAAATCGTAGAGCAGGCTAGTGCCAAGACCGATGCCGCCTAAGAACGCCCGCAGGCGGCGTTCTTCAAGGTTACGCCACCGGTGAGTTCTCGTGGTAAGATCAATATGGAGCAGTCGACCATGAAACCCGTACATCGCTCAGCCTCCCGCGTCGGCAGAGATAAGAAAAATACTATCCCCCGGATTGACCTTGACGCTCGGGTTCCGCACAAAGTCTAGACCATTCATGTTGCAAGCGTTACCGCTGGTGAGGTTATTTCTATCAGGGGTGATAACCGGGCCTACCAAAGTCGGCAGCCTTTCGGCCAGAGCCGAAAAGACGTGGGAGAGAGTGGCCTCCTGTGGCAGCGCAAGAGAGACCTTTCGGGTCTTTGCCAGTAGGCGAGCGACACCGAAAAGTTCCACGGTACAAGAAACAACTTTTTCATGAGCTGAGTCGCTATGAGCATGCAACTCGTGCCACCGCGCCAAAGCCGCTTGGTATGCCTCCGGCGTGTTCATATTGAGAAAACTCAATCCCTTTGGATCAACAGTACGGATCTCTTGTTCAGTAATCTTCCGAGTACGGACCTTTGGAAACAGGAAGACCGGCCGCAACTCGCCTCGGTTCAGCTGCTTCTCTAGGATTGGGGCGACACTTCTCCGGTAAACGGCTTGCAATGGCTGAAGACGACCCTCCCAGGTGGGTACAACCACGTCGTGATCCGAGATCTGAGATAAGAGGTATGAAACCAAGGAAAGATTTAGAAAGGGCACGTCGCACGAAGTTACAAAGCAGTTATTGCTGGTCGCCGCACTGATCCCGTAGTAAATCCCGCCTACCGGCCCCTGATAAGCGACCTCGTCTCGTACCAGCCTCACCGGCAACGAGGGCAGTTCCTGCTCGGGGGCAGCCACAACAACAAGTTCACCAAACAGGCCCCTAAGGTTGCGCACGATGTGCACGATAAGCGGCTCACCATCAAAGAGAAGCAATGCCTTAGCATGCCCCATACGCGAGCTTTTGCCGCCGACCAAGATAATGCCAGAGGCATCGTCTGTAAACTGTTTGCCGCTCACTATCGTTACCTATCACGTGTTTGTTTCTAATAACGCATGTTTTGCGATGCCAGTCAAAGCACTTACAGAAATTCCCTACCCCCCCCACGAGATCGCCCGCAATATAAACGCGTAAGGTCGAAAGAGTCAATAAGGATCATGCGCTACTGCCAGACAGGTAAGCCAGCAGGATAAAGTGTTTGATCTAACTACGCGATTTCTCTGTTCCACCAAAGCTTCGTTGGAAGGTTCCTGTCGTTGATTTCGATTTAGGAACATGCTACCCGTTTATCTATAGTGCACGAAAAAATTAGGCGCATCGACGAGGTCAAGAGTATTGTCGCTAAAGCGAAAAAGGAAGGCCAAAAAGTTGTTTTCACCAACGGTTGCTTTGATGTCCTGCACCCGGGGCACCTACATCTACTTCAAGAGGCTCGCAAACTGGGCGATCTGCTGATCGTTGCTCTGAACAGCGATAGGTCAGTGAAACGAATTAAAGGGCCCGATCGGCCGGTCCTTCGTGAAAAGGATAGAACGGAGTTGATTGCCGCGCTGGAAATGGTAGACTTGGTTACGTTATTTGAAGAGCCGGATCCGCTCGCGACCATTCGCGAATTACGACCCAATGTGTTGGTCAAAGGTGGGGATTGGGACAAGAGCAAGATCGTTGGCGCGGATTTAGTTAAAAAAGACGGGGGGAGCGTGGTTGTTATTCCTTACCTGGAAGGCTATTCCTCCACGCAGATAATTGAAAGGATGTGTAAGAGGTAACCATGGCAAGAGTTTGTTCCATTTGTGGAAAAGGACGATCCGTCGGACATAACGTCAGTCACGCTAACAATAAAACAAAGAGAATCTGGCGGCCCAATCTCCAAAGAGTGCGGGCCCGGTTAAAGGGTCACGTCCAGCGCATTCTGGTCTGTACCCAATGCATCCACTCTGGTCGGGTTGAAAAGGTCGCATGACCCCGCGCCTTGGATTCATTTCTAACTCCTTTAATCCATTATCTCTTTAACGGCGGCTTCCTCACCCTTCGCCCTGACTGCCTTATATACGCCTTTTACCTTCAAGACATTGCGGAGGACGCGCTTGAGTTGATTTGAATTCGAGAGCATGACCTCAAAAGTATTAACAGCCTTCTGATCCGGAAAGGTCCGAATCTGAGCACGAATAATATTGACGTCCGCACCCGTGATAGCCGCACTGATCGCTGCGAGGAGTCCGGGTCGATCCACGCAGCTAACTTGAACCTTTATGGGGCGCGGAATCTGCCCGTCATCCTGCCAACTCACGTCAACCTTACGCTGTGGGTCGCTCTCCAGGACAGTAGGACAGTTGGAGATATGAACGGTTACCCCCCTACCTCGGGTGATATAGCCGATAATCGCCTCTCCCGGTAACGGATGGCAGCACCGAGCAAACCGAACCAGGCTGTCCCCCACGCCGTTAACCTTAACGCCGAAACCTCGTCGTTGGCCCGCGACAAGGCGGAACAAGCGTTCCAGAGTCCCCTCTGACTGTTGCTTGCCATCCTCCAGTTTTTCCGGCGGGAGCAATTTAGCCAAGACTTGACGCGGCATAATTTTGCCATATCCCGTACCTGCCAGGAGGGACTCCTCATCCTTCATTCCGAGTTCCCTGGCAATGGCCTCTATCTTACCCTCCCGCCGCAAGGCGGTGTAATGGAGTTTGTAACGCTTGAAATCTCCCTCCAGAATTTGCTGTCCGAGGGCTACGCTCTTATTTCTCTGTTGGGATTTGAGCCAATTTCTAATCCTTCCTTTTGCCCTTGGACTTTTGACCAGCTTGAGCCAATCCCGGGCCGGACTCTGCTGAGGGGTCGTGATAATTTCAACCGTATCCCCGCTTCGTAGAATATATTTAAGGGGAACTAGCTGCCCGTTCACCCTGGCCCCGGAACAGTGTTGACCCACCTCTGAATGGATGCGATAGGCAAAATCAATCACGGTAGATCCCTTGGAAAAGTTGAGGAGATCGCCTTTCGGTGTAAAAACATAAACCGCCTCGGAAAAGAGGTCTTCTTTGATGCTGTAGAGAAACTCTTGTGGGTCCTGGAGGTTCTGCTGCCACTCAAGGAGTTGCCGAAACCAGGTAAACCGCTGAATCTCATTGAATTGGAAGGCTTCGCTATCTTTGTAACGCCAATGAGAGGCAATCCCCTCCTCCGCTATCCGATGCATTTCATGGCTTCGGATCTGAATCTCCGTGCGTTCCCCGTGCGGACCGATCACGGTCGTATGAAGGGACTGATACATGTTCGGCTTAGGCAACGCAATATAATCCTTAAAACGACCTACCACCGGTTTCCAATGGGAATGGATCACTCCTAAGGTTTCGTAACATTCTCTTGCGGTATCCACTAAAATTCGGAACGCCACGAGGTCGAAAATCTGATCGTAGCCGAGGTTTTGACTCTCCATCTTTTGATAAATGCTGTAGAAGTGCTTAGGCCGACCGGATACCTCGGCTTCGATTCCCTCTGCTCCTAACTTTTTTTTGATAATGGAAATAACCTCACTAATATATTTTTCTCGATCCACCTTTCGTTTAGCCACGTTCCGTTTCAACTGATAGTAGATCTCAGGCTGAAGGTATTTAAGGGCCAGATCCTCCAGCTCGCACTTGATCCAGGCAATCCCCAAACGATGCGACAGGGGCGCATAGATGTCCAAGGTTTCCTGCGCTGTTAGAATCTGTTTGTCTGCGGAAAGGTGGTTCAAAGTCCGCATGTTATGGGTACGGTCGGCTAATTTAATGAGTATAACGCGAATATCATGCGCCATGGCGAGTATCATCTTACGATAGTTCTCTGCCTGTTTTTCTTCCTGGCTGGCAAAGTTGACACGGCTTATTTTTGTCACCCCATCTACCAACGTGGCGACCTCTTCACCAAAAATATTTCTTACTTCGTCCAGACTCGTCAGGGTATCTTCAACCGTATCGTGGAGCAGCCCGCCCACAACACTCGGCACATCGAGCTTCAAGTCGGCAATGATCCCTGCCACCGCAATTGGGTGTATCAAATAAGGTTCACCGGATAGGCGCTTCTGTCCCTGGTGAACCCTTGCCGAGAAATCATACGCTTGCCGGATCAACTCGACATTGGCCGTAGGATGATAACCTTGAACCCTTCCAACTAAGTCACCGATCCGAAGCTCTTTACGCATGATCCTTATGCCTCAACGGCAGCGCACGTTGGAGAGAAGGAATCCGCCATTTTCTAATCCTGGAGATTCTGAGTCTCTCTGCTTTCACGATAAACTTGAGAGATTCCAACGCATCTCGTATTTCTTGATTGATCACGAAATAATCATATCGCAAAATCCTTCCGATTTCACTCCTGGCATTTTGGAGACGTTGCTGAATACTTTCCCGCTGATCGGTCCCCCGGTGTGCCAGCCTCCTTTCGAGCTCTTGCCAGGAGGGAGGAAGCACAAAAATAGAGACTGCGTGAGGATAATACCTTTTGATCTTCCCCGCACCCTGCACATCAATATCCAGCAACACATCCCTCCCTCGCCGGATGGTTTGTTCCAGGCCCGATCGCGGAGTACCGTAGAGACACCCATGCACGGTGGCCCATTCCGCAAATTCCTTCCGAGCCCGCATGCCTTGAAATTTTTTCTCTGTTACAAAGTGGTAATCTCGGCCTGGAATTTCACCTGACCGGCGAGCACGAGTGGTATAGGATACCGAAAGCGAGATCTCCGGAAAGATCGTGATAAGACCGTTAATTAGAGTGGTTTTACCTGCACCCGAGGGAGCCGATACAATGAAAATGACGCCTTCACGCTTTATCGAGAATTCGTCCACCGGCTTACTCTAAATTTTGCACCTGTTCTCTTATCTTTTCCACCGCTTCCTTCCCTGCAAGCACCAATTGGACAACAGACAAGAAAGGGACTTTCGAGCTAATGGTGTTCAGCTCCCGCTGTAGTTCTTGAAGGAAAAATTCAACCCTCTTGCCCATTGGGCCTCGCCGGTGCACTAATCGCGTCATTTCCACCAGGTGACTCCTGAGCCGTACCGTTTCCTCATGAATATCACCCTTAGGGGTCCAATTACTAATTTCCGGAGTCTCCCTAGGTGTTTCAGCGGAGTTTCTCCCATTCTTCACGACCTGGGAATTCCTAAGCTGCGGACGAAGTTTTCTCGCTTCACTTGCTAACCCGGCGCAAATCTTTCTAAGACACCGAATCTGAGATTGAACATCCAAGTTCAGATGGTCTCCTTCTCTTTTCCTGGAACCCTCCAATTTCTCTAATGCGGAATTTAGCGCACGCAAGACCAACGCTCTCTCGTCTCCTCTGTTCACCTCCTTGTCTTGAAGATGAAAAAGCTCGGGGAAATTAAAAAAAAGGGAGATGTCGATTTCCCCTTTTAGGCCAAATTTTTTCTTTACTCGATGCAGAGATTGGAGATACTGGGTTATGAGTCCTTCGTCCATCTCCAACTTTCGACCCTGCCCTTTCACGGGTGAACGGATCATAAAAACGTCAACTCGCCCGCGAGAGATTTTTTGCCGGATAATTTTACGAATCCCTTCTTCGATGGACAGGTATTCTCGCGGGCCCCTGATCTGAATATCCAGATGTCGATGGTTTAGCGTGCGCACTTGGACCACGACCTTCGTCCACTTACTCTGAGATGATGCCTCACCGTAACCCGTCATGCTCTTCATCGCTGCTCCTGGATAAAGTTCTTTAGCCTCTGAAACGAAACCGCCACAGTTCCAACTTCATCTCCCACAAGTCCGGCCGCCGCATTTGCGATGACAGCTGCATCCTCGTACGTCGACCCACTCGCTAACGCCAAGGAACATGCCGCAACAACGGTATCTCCAGCTCCGGTAACATCGAATATCTCACGACGTTCAGTGGAAAAATGTCGGGCCTGCCTCGCGGGTCGAAACAGACTCATTCCATCCGGCCCACGAGTGATTAGGATCGCCTTGGCCTGCCACATCCGCAGAAGTCTTTTGCCCGCTTCATGCAGTGAGACCTCATCCCGTATCTCAATCCGTGATGCCTGGCTTGCTTCTTCTTTGTTCGGAGTAACCAGTGTAGCCTCGCGATAGCCTTCAAAGTTCTCCTTTTTTGGGTCCATCACGCAGATCAGATTTCTGTCCCTAATCAGACTTGCTACCAGGTTCAATAACTCAGAGTGGACGACTCCCTTCCCGTAATCTGAGATAACCAAGGCGTCGCACCGACGAACTTGCCTTGCCACGAATTGGCGAATTTTCTTCAGGATACCCTTGTGAATCTTACCACGATTTTCCCGATCCAGCCGGACTATTTGTTGATGCCGGGGACGGGCAATAACACGGGTCTTTTGGATTGTTTGAAAGCCTCGTTCCAAAAAGACACCGTGGGTCAAAGCACCGATCTCTTTGAGCTGTCGAAGTAATTTCCGCCCCATCGCATCCTGCCCTATAACGCCACAGGCCGTAACGCGGCCACCGAGGGTTCGGATATTATGAATGACATTCGCGGCGCCCCCTAATCGGAAGCTCTCTGATGTCACCTGCAGCACTGGAACAGGCGCCTCAGGCGAAATCCTCTGCACATCTCCCCAAATGAAGCGATCCAACAACAAATCCCCGACCACTAGGATATGGCTTTGCCGAAATCTGCTTAAGGGACCTGAAAGCTTAGTCCTTTTCGACGGCAATGTTTTTTCCTTCCATTTCTCGAAGCTCTCTATCGCTACGTCCGGCTAGAATGTCATAATAATAGCCTTCGTTCTTTTTTGCCATCTGTTCCACTGTGAAATCCTGCTGAATGCGTTTCCAGGCTTCGTCCCCCATCTGTTGGATGCTACCTCGTTGATTGATTAATCCGGATATAGCCTGGGCCAATGCATTGGGATCTTTCGGCGGTACGAGTAAACCGGTAATCTGATCCTCTATCAACTCCGGGAGGCCCCCCACTTGAGTTGCCACAACGGGCTTTCGTGCAGCCATGGCCTCTAAAACGGCAACCCCTAAACCTTCATATAGAGAAGGCAACACCACAATATCCGTCAAAGATAAAAAACTCGGGATATCTGAAACAAAACCCATAAACTCCACCTCTTCCCGCAGGCCCAATCGCGACACAAGCTTTTGGAGGCTTTCTTTGCGAGAACCGTCCCCGGCAAACCGAAACTTCAGCCGAAAGCCCTGTCGCTTCAGCAGTGAGGCCGCTTCCAATAAAAACCGATGTCCTTTTCTCTCCTCCAGCACCGCCACCGTTCCGATCACCATGGGAGCGATGTTCTGTTCAGTTCGTTGGGATCGTTGAAACGGGGTGGGGTCGATTCCACTGTAAATAACACGGATCCTCTCCCTCCCCACACCTCCCGCTACCAAAACGTCAGCTATCTTGCGGGAGATAGCGACAACTCCGTCTACCTTTTTGTCGTAAAGACACCGGCTATACCAGCCCCTTCGAACCGGATAATCCATCCTCCTCGTTACCACATACCCTGGCCCACCGTGAACCCGTGCGAGCCCGAGTACCAAGGCGTGAGCCCTCTTGGTGTGAAAATGAACGATGTCATAGGCTTCCTGCCGCATGAGCCGACGGAGCCGAAGCATCGGCCTCAGATCAAGATCGTTCCGCATGCGGAGAGGAAAGGTAGCAAACCCTTTTTGCCGGACGGCCCGAGACAAGACACCGCCAGGGTGGCACAGAAGGTGATTCGTATGACCCCGGAAGGAAAGGTAGTCCACAAGCCCTAGGACCTGGTTTTCTCCACCTCCCCATAACTCTTCCGAATCGATATGGAGAACTTTGAGAGGTCGCCTATCCGTCTCCATCACCTGTCTCATTTTTCTCAATTATTTCGAGCTCTCTGAGTTTAGCATATCTAACAAAAACATAGATCGCGGCCGTGGCAGCAACAAAGAGCCCTGCAAACCCTTCGACAAATCCCCTCTTCCAGACATAGAAATAAAAAAAGCGGAAAGCCGGCCGACACAGGTTATCCACCCACGCCCAACGCCTCCCCTGCCCTCTCAGCTCTCTCGATGAAACACTGGTAAAGTGATTGATTCGGTTTAAATGATCCCTAATGTCCGAATACGAATAATGATAAAGGGACTTCTTTAACCGCAGTACCTTTCCGTTAATCATAATCTTCTCGTGAGGGTCTGTTCCAGCCCAGGTAGCGCGATCGCGGCGGAATACCCTGACATCATAATCGGGATACCATCCTCCCCGCCACCACCATCTTCCCAGATAATAAACCAGCCTTGGAACCGAGAAGGCAGCAAAACGAGTCCGAAAACGACTCAAGGCGTCCTGGATCTCCTTCCTTAGTTCTGGAGAGACCTGTTCGTCCGCGTCTACCAGGAAAACCCATTCACTGGTAGCTTGGGAATGTGCGAATGCCTTCTGATCACGATATCCCGCCCAGGGACGCTGGATAACACGATCCGTATACTGGCGACAGATTTGCACTGTCCGATCGGTACTGAAAGAATCCACTACTACAATTTCGTCGCACCATTTGACGCTTTCCAGGCAATCGCGAATGTTATGCTCCTCGTTGAAGCAGACGATGATAGCAGAAATCTCAGGCCTGTGATCTTCCATATTCCGAGCTCGAATGTAGCTGTCCGGAGAAATAGAGACTGGATCAATAGAAAATAAATCGGTTCCTTAACCGATGCAACTTAGGTCTGCAGACCGGCCCGGAACTGCCCAAATAATAACTGGAGTTTTCCTTCGGAATGATAGCAACCCCTCTCTTAAAAGGTCTTTATGATCACGGGTAGAGCATGAAACGCGGGCAATGAAGAGAAGTTGGAGAAAAACTAAAACGCTCAGGCAGCAGATGCTGGGCTGATGAACCTTAAGTTCTTTCTTTCAGTTAATGTTGAAAACTAAAATTGAATCATATACTTTTACAATAGTTAATTAAAGAGACGGGTGCCATCGTGGCTGCCCATGAGGAGGATCTTTGCTTAGACCTGCCGGTTACGACTCGCTTTATTCTGTGGCCCATAAAACAGGCATGCACCGGACTCTGAGGCCACCTAGATAACTTGAAACACCCCGTTCCCAATCCCAGTGTGATTGTGCAAAAGAACATAAACCCTGAGGCCCGATTATGCAAAAGGCCAAAAGGCTAGGACGGTTTATTTTCTCCATTCAAGGCTCGCACCGCGCCGCGACGCTCCTACGAGAGGAATACGACTCACTGCCAACGACAAATGAATCCCCACACCTGATTATTGAGGTGCGGGATGTCGTCCCTAGTCAGGAAAGCGGAAGGATTTACTTAAGGGATTCCTTGTATTCCCAGGGTAAAACATTTAGCGGAGTAGAAAAAAGGTCAGGTTATACTTTTACAGTGAGCGGTGATATCGCCGCAGAGTACCCACTTCGGGTCGTCATCAGCTGCCACTCATGGGCGGTGGCGAACAATGGGCCCCAGGCATTAGCTCATTGGATCGACAAACGGCGTAACTGGAGCTTCCTTTCTCGAACCGAGCGATTGGCTAAAAACGTTCTCTATGACTTCATCCATCCTATCTTTCACCTCTCCATGCTTAGACTAGGGCAAGGTTTCTGTCACGCTAGCGCTATAACGGACACTTCCCGTGGAGCCATTCTTTTCACCGGGTGTGGCGGATCGGGTAAAACAAGCGCCGGCTTCTGTTTCATGGAGGAGGGTCATTGGTTGTATCTGAGTGACGACATATTGCTTACGGATGAAGAAGCGCAGGCCTACGCGTATCCCATGCACATGCAGGTCTACGGCTATAATACAATTAGAAGTCCCAAGCTTTTGAATAGAGTCCTCCGGGGCCGCTCATTGGATGACATCTCCCAGTGGAAGCTACGATCGTGGATGCATGGACCTCACAAGGTACGTCGTAGAATATCCCCGGCACGTTTATTCGGGGCTGAGCGAATAGGCACAAAAAGCAAGATCCGGCAGGTCTTTTACCTCAGACGCACCGATACTCACAATCTCAAGGTGGAAACCATGGCGGTTGAGGATGTCGCACGACGTTCCGCACACATCATTTTAGACGAATACCGCAAATTTCTGGAAAAGCTGAACCTCTGCGCCCTGGAGATCAGTAATCTCGACACGACTCAGTTATTTGATAAGAATAAAAGTTTTTATGAAAAAAGTTTCTCAGAAGCCGCTTGTTTTAAAGTCGACGTGCCACGCCATTTTAGCCCCTTGGAGCTTTACGATGGTCTCAAGTCTCATGTCGGGAACACCTAGTCTACCACGCTGATCCAGTTATCCCCTCGCTGTCTGCCAAATTAAATCACCTACTTTCCGAGCATAGCTCTCTGCACTGAACCGGCTCTGAAACAAAGCTTTTTCATTTTCAGCCAGCTTGCAACGTAACTCGGCATCACGGTAGAGGGATAGGATACCGTCGGCAATGGCATCAGGTTTACACGTGACTACCCATCCTGTGTGACCGTGGTGGATCACCTCCGAATTTGGTGCACTCTCCGTCAAAACCGTAGGAACCCCCAAGGCCATTGCCTCAAGGGCCACAATACTAAAACCCTCCCAGCGAGAAGGGAGTACAAATGCGTCGCTAGCACTGAGAAGAGCGGAAACGTCGCGCCGGTAACCCAAAAGGCGAACGTTCTCCCGGAGCGACAGGGTGTCGATCAACTTGTCCAACTGTTGAAACAGTTCGCCATCTCCCGCTAGGAGAAGAAACACATCTGGTGCACCGGCCACGACTCGTTGAAAAGCGGAAAGAAGGATGTCGAACCCTTTCTGATAAACGAGACGTCCAACAGCCGTAACCAAAAAACTAGAGGTTGGAACTCCTTCTCGCTCTCTGAATTCTTCCTGCGAATAACCCGGCGGCAGAGCGAGTCGGTCACGACCTACCGCATTGTAGATCAGAGTGGTTTTTACTGCCGAGGCCGGTACGGCATTTTTCAGAGACTTTTGTACTCCTCTAGAAACAGCGATAAAATGATCCGTGATCCAACGCCCCAAAAGCCGATCCGAAAGTCTTCGTTCCCAGTATCGCTCCCGCTTCGTGTTGTGCACCTGGGTGATCACCTTAAACTCGAGGCCCAAAGCTGCCAACCGAGCATGGTGATTCCCCGCAAATTGAGAGGTAAAAACAACGTCAGGGTCCAGTTGCACAAACAGGCGCCGCAGCCGCCATGTATTATCCAAACGATGTGTAGAAAGGTGGAAACCCAAATTTAGAACCTCAACACCTTGCTCCAAAAACCTTTCTGTAAGCACTCCCTTGCCCGAAAGATTGATGACCTTACAATTGAAGCGACTCTTGTCCAGGTACCTAAGAAGGTCTAAAAGTAGATTTTCGATTCCACCGTAAGGAAGTCCACCCACCACAAATAAAACGGAAATTTTCGCCTTTCTTAGTTTCATCCTCTGTTCCGCCCCTTGACACCCCAGTGGCACGGACTATTCCGTGCTAAGAGCCAAAACCTTACGCGCTAGGTTCTTACGATCTTTTCTCAATAGACAGGAAAATTCAGAGTACCGTTTGAGGAAAAAGATTTTGTCTCTAATGCTCATTCGTCTGCCGAGGGTGCGGTACAACTGAACGAGGTTTTTAACCCTTTTCGACCAGCGCAGTCGTCGGCTTTTTCGGATGCGGTCAACGTCAACTAGAAAACACTGCCACTCTCCATCATCCCCCGGTCGGATCAAGATGTTGCTCCCCTTAAAATCCCCGTGATAAATCCCTAGTGAATGAAGCCGGTAGCAAAGCCGCGCAACCTCTCCCAGTACCTCCCGTCTTTTCCTCAGCGCTTGCTTCCTCGACAGCGTCGGCAAGACATCACGCCAAAAGGCGGGCAAAGTAAAGCTCTCCTTGATCTCGTCAGTAATATAGTAGCTGATGCCCCAATTTCTCCAGGTTCGATACTCAAAAACGGCTAGCGGATTAGCCGTACCAAACCCATATTGCTTTAACAGCAGCGCACCTCTGACACATCTGGCAGCCGAAGACGGCGTCAAAAACGATCCCACGCGGCGCCGGAGGGAGGAATAGTGGAATTGCTTAATAACTACTTCCCGGGGCATTCCTTCGTGATCTATTAGAGTCTGCCTGATAACTCGGACTTTGCGTTCACTCTTTAAGACTTGCGGGGATGGAACATCGAGAAAACGGCCGGGATCTCGTATGAACTCACTGAAAAGGCCTTCCGGCAAACCCTTCTGTACCCAGCCTGTCACGCCATTATTTGATTGGACTGACTGAAAAGCCTCGCTACTCTCGGGCGCAGCTATCATGATCATCTTCCATTTCCTGGGTGTTCCAAAATCTGCCTTTCGAACTCTGTAAAATACTTATCCCATGAATACCTTTCCGCTAGAGACCGCGCCGCTCGCGATAGAACAGGCAAGCGTTTTGCATCAAGCAGCGCCAGGATACGGGTTTCCAGCTCAGCTGGGCTTGAGTGATCCTGGAGGATACCCTCCGTTAGTTCACCCTCGAGTATTTCAGAGGCCCCGGATCCAGAAGGGATAATAATAGGTAGCCCCGACGCCAGGGCTTCTAGAGATACGTTTCCGAAGGCTTCCTGGAAGGAGGGCATTACGAAAAGGTCCGCTGCCGCATAATATTTTTCGACCTCTGGGTCCTTTCCCGCAAAGATGACTGCCTTTGCCAAATCGAGTGAGCGGACCTGACGGAGATAGTGGGGCATATTTCTATCTCCCCCCACGAGGAGAAGGACCATCTGGCGCAAGCGTCCCATACTCCAAGTCTTCAGTAACAAGTCCACTCCTTTACGCCGAAACCCATTTCCAACAAAAAGCACAACTGGTTTCTCCAAGGGAATTCCCCAACGCGCACGAATTTCCTCAAACCATTTTTCCCGGTTGTGGGGATGAAATCGTTCTAGATCCACGCCATTATAGATCACGACGACTTTATCCGGCGGGACCCCGCAGGAACTAACAATTTCGCTTTTGACTTCCTTAGAAATAGCCAAGATCTTCTTGTACCCGCCATCTCGAAATTGGCGTCGTTCAATAGCCAACACACACGCATGGTAAGGGCTGAGCCTGTACCAAAGCTTCTTCCACGCTCCGCATCCTTGAGCCATCTTTTGGAGAAAGACCTGATGAGAACCGCCGCCACTACGAAGCACATCCTGGCAAACCATCCGACCGAAGCTCACAACCAGATCACAGTGGAATTGACTGATGACCTTCGGAGCCAAAAAGGCAAAACTCATCAGACGCGCCGTGCGCCCCATAGGCCAATAGGGAACCCTATGAGAAAAAGTACCCGTGGGAGGAGCTATATGAAACTCTCCACAGAAGAGATGCACTTCATGCCCTCGGTCCCTCAGTCCTTCCGCCGTTCGGAAGAAGATGGCCTCAGTCCCTCCCCTCCGGTCTAATCGCTTATGTGCCAGAGCTACTTTCATAAGGGGGTCAGTTTTTTACTCCCGAGGATCTCCAGAAAAATTTTTCGCAAAGGCTCGATCCGCATCTCCCTCGAAGTCTTCTAAATAGGGCAGGCACAATGAAAGGTGCGCCAATCAAACGCAAACGTGACTTCCGCAATCCGTTTTTAAGTTCTAGCTGCGCGGTCTTCCCCGCCCGCGAATGAGCGACCTCGTTACCTGTCTTCTTTCTAACCTTCACAACGATATTATCGGAGAGTAGCAACGGGAGACTGAACAGATATTTCAGGATCCGCCAATTGAGTCGCCTCTGGAGCGGATCCTTCTCTGCCCGGATGACAGCTTCCAAACTGAAAAGCCACATCAAAGGGTAGAGAAATACCGTGCAGAAAACAGGGGCAGACTTCACCTTCGTCCTCCTCAGCTCTTCGATCTCAAAGCCATAATGAAAAAGAAGAAAGTAAAGCTCGTAAAAGTGAATGAGATAGATATTCGGCGCTTGGCCCGGGCCCTTTGTATAGTGAGCCGGCCTGACTCTTCCCCGAAGAAACCCTGTAAAGAGAAAACGGAGACGTGAGAGAGCATTGAGAATATTGGGGGTACTGATCACCGCTACTCCTCCCTCTTTAAGTACCCTTGCTATCTCTCTCACCAGCTGAGCCTGGTTTTCGATATGCTCTATCACCTCAATCAGATTAACCCCATCGAAAGTCGCCTCCTGGAACGGCAGGTATTGGTTCAGATCGACCCCTCCGACCCGGCGAATAGAATCCCCCATCGGGGGCGGTATTTTATACTCGGTAGCCACAATCTGGCACCCCCGTGACGCCAGCATACGCGAGGTTTCCCCGCCCTTTCCGCAACTAAGATCACAGATACGTTTTCCGGGTGCCATTTCGCCGGACCAGGCACCCGCAACCGAACGCATTATATATGGATTTGGCATTCAGTTCCTTTCTATTTAACTGGCACAGGAGGTAAATCCATTGCCTGCCGGTTTTTCTTGCCCTTCCCTCGCTACCTCCCGTCATCGTTCTCCGGCATACACATCTCGAACTAATATAATAGGATCTTTTCCGCCAGGGCCGGTGGCCTTACTTCTTAACAACGGGGGCAATGCCAGCATCCCTGATACACCCAGTTTCTTCCATTCCCTTTCGCTCATAATGCAATACTCCCCCGATTCTCGTAGTCTCTTCAGGAGCGATAATCGATCACCTCTAATCACTGGAACCCGGTCGTTGCTGTAAAACTCGACTGAGGTAGCGTCCCAACCCGCTCCGTAGATCGAAAGGGGCGTGTTTTCTCCTAACTGACGATGAACCTTAGTTACAAAGAATTTATAACTCCTGGCCTTTGCAAGAGCTGGGATGACCATTCCCTGTACGAACAAACCCATAAGAAATGAGATGCACCCCAGCCAGACCGTTGCTGTCTTGGGCTTGATGCGAATGAAATGGTACCCGGATGAGGTCCAGAGAATAACCGAGAAACCTAGAAAGAAGAGAAACAATCCGCCTGCCTGGCTCAACGCGGTATTGACGATGGTGAGATTAGCCAGGTCCTTAGTACCAAGCATCCCTCCAAAAGAGGTAAGGTATCCGAGGATACCCTTCCGTATCGCGATACCCAAGAATGAAACAAAACAGATCAGGCCCATTACAAGACAAATCCAACCCACACACTTCAGCCCTATGATGCGTATCCTTTTATCCTCGGCTGGTTGACTGAGCCAGAATCCTGTAAGGAGAGAAAGTGGCGGGTACAACGGGAGTAAATAAACAGCACGTTTTCCAGAGGACAAGGAGAAAAAAAGAAACACTATCCCCACCCATAACATGAGGAATAGAGACCGCTCGTCGGTAAATGCCTTGCTCGCAAACCATTCCCAGAGCACAAAGGGCAAAAACAAGGTCCAAGGCAGCCCCTCGAGAAAGAGATAAGGAAAATAATAATAAAAAGGTTTCTGATGACCTGCACCCCCTGCGCCATGGACGAAAAAGCGCGCGATATTTTCATGAATAATCTGCCGCAAAAAAAAATCCTCTCCCCCTCGCATTAAGGCTATCCCATACCACGAAACCGCAATGAGCAACGTAAGGACGATCCCTTTATGGAACCGGAGCCGAGATAAAGCCTCCCATCTCTTTCTTATCGCGATGAAAGCGCCTGCGATCAAACCCGCAAGAATGAGACTAACAGGACCCTTTGCCAGAACACTAAACCCAAGGATGATATAAAAACCGTAGGTCCAGAAAGCACCCGCCAGAAGACCTTGGTAGAGGAGATAAAAGATGACGAGAATCAAAATCATAAAAAAGGTCAGCGTCATGTCCACCCGCGCATTGATCGCTTGGTTTTGATAGCCTACAGACGTGGCCAAGATGATCCCGCCAAAAAAGGCGACATGGGGGTCAAACAATTTCCACCCCAGAAGATAGAGGAGCAAAACACCCATCGTAGCGAAGAAAGCTGAGGGAAATCGCACTGTAGCTTCCGTCACATGACCTGAGGCTAAGGACGCCAGCGCGCCAGACCAGTGAAACAGTGGTGGCTTGGAGGGGACAACCTCGCCTCGTTTTAACGGGAACAACCATTGACCGTGGAGGTAAATTTCCTTTACTACTAGTGCCTCCCTGGGTTCCCCCTTGTTAAAAAAGGGGAAACGGGGCAACTGAGAGAAGAACAGTAACCCGCAGATACCCACGAGCACAGCCAGATGCAAGACGAGGGAATATCTTGAGTTAATGTTATACATTATAAATATGCGTTATCTATTTAATATAACGCGATAATCGACCTTTCCAGCGCATAAGCTCCCTAAAGCTATCTTGGCTCGCAATTTGCTCGCACTCTGCACGTCTCTGTCGCGTCTTTTTCTCCAGCCACCGGATGAGTCCCCGATTCTGCTTTCCCCAGGTTTTCTCCCCCGCGTAAAAATGTAGAAAACGCATGCGGTCTTGAAGCGAGATGCCGGGCAATGCAAAGCGGTTGAGCTGAACCAGGTTCCTTTTCCAAAGAAGATTGGGGAACCAACCGGGATAGTGGCGGGTTCGATCGTTATCTATAAAGAAAAAGGTGACTTCTTCTTTTTCAACTCGAGCGACGATATTGGACGGAACTAGATCGCCATGAATAAACCCTTGTTGGTGAAGTCGACGGGTCTCCAGTGCGAGTTTTTTTATATACTCCGTTTTCTTTCTCACGTTCCCGACATTAACAGGAATGGCAGCATATTCCTCCAGAAACTGAGGAAGAGAGACCCCCTTTATAGCTGAACTTACAAGAAATGCCCTTTTTAAAAACCTAAAACTTCTTTCCTCTCCTGCTGCGATGATAAGAGGTACATGAAACCCATGTTCCGATAAGGATATCCCCTGTCTTAAAGCCCGAAACGCCTTGGAATCACGAAACGTATCCTTAAAGGCCCCAAAAGAACGGGAGCGATCATAGATCTTCAGAAAAAATTCTTCGCCATTCTCTCCTCGAGGGTAACGGAAACGATTGATTTGCGGATGTTCAGAAACGGCTGGATCTTTCAGGTAATCCAACACCTCCGCCCACAACCCCCGACTCCATTTCTGAGTAAAGACCAGTAGGTTCCATCTTCCATCGCGGTGGAAGCGGTATTCAGATCCGATTCCCATTCACCTGACGCTTTTGAGAGAGTACCGTGTCAACCTTACGGATAACCTCCTCAATGTCGATCGACTGCATACACAGGCGGCCAATCGGACATCTTCGAAGGTAGCAGGGGGAACAGGAGGCCTTCCCGCGGACAACCAGATCTTGGTAGCCATACGGACCGGTTCGCAGTGGGTTCGTCGCTCCCCAAAGGGAAACTACCGGCGTTCCGACCGCTGCGGATATATGCATAAGACCCGTATCCGGTCCGACAACGACTTCAGCCCTAGAGAGTATTCCGACGGCTTCGCGCAGGGTGGTCTGCCCCACTTGATTGGAGACCCGAAGCAACGGTGAATTCTCTACCTCCTTTCCAAAAGCGCCATCTTCTTTTCCTCCCAAAAGGATAACTGCTAATCCGTACCGTTTTTGGATTTCCGCCGCGCATCTCGCCGCCTGCACAGGAAACCAGCGCTTGCTCTCCCACCGGCTGCCAACAAAAAATACGGCAAAGCCCCGTTCTATCCGCCCCACGATTCGCTGGACACTAGCATCCTCTTCAGGGGTTAAGCGGAACCCCCACTCAATGGGATAAGGCTCAATGCCGAGAAACTCAGCGAACTTCAAGTAATGGGTTAACTTTGGTATTCCATTCCCAGCAGCGTCAATATACCGATTATTAAATACCCAGTTAAACTCTTTTGTGTCATGTCTATGAAAGCCCAGCCGATAACGGGCTCCGGACACCCAGCTAATGAGTCCGCTTTTGAGATGACGCTGGAGGTCAAGCACGAGATCAAAACGCTTTGAACGAATTCGCTGCAGAAAGGGAACAAAATGCTTCCACCACTGTCCGCGCTTAAACAGAATCACCTCGTCTACAGATCGATGGTTCTCGATTAGAGGATAGGCAGCCGACTCGACGGCCCAAGTAAGCCTGGCTTTCGGATAACCCCTTCGAATCAGATTGGCGAGGGGAAGGGCCCGGGTTACGTCGCCGATGGAGCCGTGAAGGACAATGAGCACACGCGTTGGATTGAGCGTCACCCTTCCCCGGCCTCCTCGTAAAAACTCATGAATCGGCTCCAATCCTCTTCCGAAAAATAGTACCTTTTCGAATCTAGCTTACAGACCGATCGATAAAGGCGTTTGAGGTTTTTCCGGGATTTTTCCGAGGGGACCGGAGCCGGGAAAAGTCGCGCCTTATCGAAATCAATGATATAACTCCTGATCTCCTCTGCTTCGCGCCGAATGAGAATATTTTTCAGGTTGAGATCCTTGTGATATATCCCCTGCCGGTGCATCCGTCGAAGGCTTCGAGCCGCAGCCCTAAGCACGGCACCCCCATCATCGCCTCCAGAGCCGCAGCTTTGCCTAGCTGCCCAAAGGTCGTCTGCACCTCTGAGTTCACGGGTCACTAACCACCCACGGTAAAAAGGCCCCCATAGTTTTTCTATCCAGGCGGCCAAAATCTCAAGCGTTGGTATCCCTCTCCGACGCACCTCTTCGGTTATAGCCAATTCCTTAAATGGACGCGGGGGCCACGAAAAAAATACATCCCCCGAGAGAAAGCGTATGAGACCACCATGGCGATAATGGCGAATCACAGCAGTTTCCCCGTTTTCCAGGCGCAAGCGGTAGAGCTTGTCTCTCCCGTAAAAGGGGCTTTCTTCTTTTTTTAGGTCCCCCTGCAGCACGCAATTTTTGTGAATAAGACTCTCTAGTCCTTCGCGAATCATTATCACCTGATTACGGCCCATAGGGAGCCTTCTGAAACCTGCGGGCGCATCCCCCCACACCTTTGCCTCAAACATTCTATGGAACCCTAGACCTTACTTCTTTTTCCTTAACATTTCTTTTCTCCCATAGTTTTGCACCGCTCAAAAAGGTAGCGTAGGCGGCCAGTGTGGACAAAGTCAAATCCGCAAGTCCGCCGGCAAAGAGACCGTTCATAAACATGAGCCGCATAAACACATGAACGGAACTTTTCGCGATTCTGCCTGGACTCGGAGCCTCGCCTATAGCTTGCAGTCGGCTCATCCAGAGGTCGGAAGCACTCTGCACATGGTCCATACCATGATCAAGTTCAGCCAAACTATAATCCCCAATCCAAGCTTGGACCAGCCCCGGAACCTCTTTAAAGTTTCTGCACTCCGTATCCCACCATCCGAGCGATAGATCCCTAACCTCATGAAGGAGGCGAACTGAGGGACTCGTTCCCCAAAGACTCCCTTGAACCCAACGGCCCAAGACACGGGAGCGTATAGGTATTCGATAGCCGGAAGAAGCCTTGGGCGATGTCGTCTGGCAAAGTCTTTGGAGCTCTTCTTTAAGCTCAGTCCCTACCCGCTCTTCACCCCATAGATGCAACACCCAGTCCGTCCGAATCTCCTGTTGAATCCTCTCCACCGGCTGTGCCGCATCAAGCCCCCGAAAAACGCGATAAGAGAGCGAGCCGGGCTCGATTGCGGGTTCTCCCTCCCCGACATGAAGCACCACAATGGAATCGGCCCATCGCACACTCTCCAGGCATTGCGCAAGCGGCTTCATCCCTTGCAGGCTAAAAACAACAACACCAAGAGTGGACATAGAAGGAAGACAACTAACAAGTAATAAACTGCGGGAAGCAAACATCCGATCCTGAAAGACCGACCTGAGGTTTTCCATGCAGCAGTTGCTCCACACCGTTCAGCAGATCTTTGGGTTTGATCAAACGCATACAGTCTTCCGTGCCAAGCGGACAACGCCGCCCTCCGTGAGAGCTACACGGACGACAGGCTAGGGCCTTCTCCACAACCACTGCCTTAGAAGAATAAGGATAAAAACCCAGCGAGGGAGTAGTAGCACAGAATACAGCCAGTACGGGTACCCCGCATGCCACCGCCACATGCATCGGTCCACTATCGTTCGTGATAAAAAGATCGCAACGCTCGATTGCCGCGGCTAGATCACAAAGATCGATTTTGCCCGCCAGACTGATGCCGACATGACCCGCAAGCCTTTGAATCTCAGCTATGATTCCTAGGTCTTCGGGACCTCCAAAAAGCACGATCTGGTAACCATACCTTTGCTTCAGCTCGATCATTAACTCAGAATACCCCACGGCAGTCCATCTTTTAGTTGCCCAGACCGCCCCAGGATTTAAACCAACCGTGATCCCGTTGCGGGTAATTCCGAGGGAGTTGAAGAGTTGCTCAACGGTTTCACGGGTGCGCGGATGGACGGGAACCTGCAGCTTATGCGCACACGTATCCGGGTTTATTCCAAACGCCTTGAGAATAGACAGGTTTCTATCCACATCATGCCGGACAGAATCCCTATCCACCCGGCAGTGATACAAGAACCAGCCGGCACTCTGGCGAAAGCCAATACGACACGGAATTCGCGCAAGACACAAGAGCAGAGCGGTACGCAAAGATTTATGGGGAGTGATGGCAATGGTAAACGCTCGGTGCTTTAAATCTTCGGCCTTGCGCCATAGACCGAACAAGCCGCGTCCCTCTCCTTTTTTATCGTCAGTTATAATTTCGTCGATATTTGGATTCTCCACCAATAGGCTCTTACCCTGAGGCGTCGAAAGAACAGTCAAGTGCGACTCCGGAAAACGGTCTCTGATTGCCGCAAAGAGAGGGGTACTCAAAACGGTATCGCCAAGAAAGCTCGTTTGAACCACAAGGATCTTCTCGCCACGGCCTAGGTCTCGGATCGGAACCTTAGGCCTTGATGCCAAAAACCGAAGGGAAAAACTACAATTGGACCGCTTCATCTATCAACATGACGGGGATGTCGTCTTTAATAGGGTACATTAAATGGCATGCCTCACAAATGAGACCATCCTCTGATGGGTTTAAATGGATGTCCCCTTTACATTTGGGGCACGCGAGAATATCCAAAAGATCCTTACTAATCGCCATCACTAATTCCTCCGTCAACTTTGGGTATGCTTTCGGACGCTAGTACCCGACTGCCTATATCACAGCGCGAGTTTTTCTGAAGCCCACCGGAAGTCCGTATAGCAAAAACTACTACCAACCACGGCTCGTTTTTAAGCGAGAGTATCCCATAAGTGCTTATTTATCAACAAGAGCCTGGTCAGCAGGCCGGCAAAACCAGTTTGTCCTTGCATCCGGTTCGGAGGGAGGAAACATGAGGCATAGGGACGTGGAGGTTGGAGGCAGGCGCAGGCCATTGGAGAGCCCAGCTAAAGGGGACGGGGGGGGGTGGCCGTCAAGGCACAGACTTATTGACTCAGGCCGGAAGGTTTTCTCCTGAGGAACCGCTCTCGTTAACGGAGAGCCGAGATTGCCCTGCCCTGACTCCGGATCTGCGATATTTCTGAAGCCGAACTCGCACCTCGCTACCTTCTGGGTAATCAAACCGTAGTTTCTCAGGAACCCCTAACGGGCCCCCTGGCGGCTGCCTGCCTGTCCTTAGCCCTTCTGGTTCTTCTCCGGATGAAACCGGATGATGTTTTCAGCGCTGTGCGGTTTCCACCTACTTTTTTGCCTTTCGTACTAAACCGGGGATGCCTGTGGGCTTCAGACCGAGATCCCAGAAGCATCATGTAATCAGATCCGCTATTGTGCAGTCGATAGTATTCTCCCTTCGGGATGAACACGAGCCTTCCAGGCTTTAATTTTGTCTTCAAGCCTTTTCTGAGTACAATGGTACACTCCCCCTGTATACAGTAAAAGGTCTCATCCGCCGTGTGTCTATGCATCGGCCCTTTCACACCCGGGCGGTCCCCGTGAATCCAAACATGGAACTCATCTGTTTTCGCAAGCACTTTCTTGCTATAGCCAACCCTTAACTTCTTGTGATGAATAACATCGACGAACTGAACCGGCATTGGAGCTCTCCTGAAGGCAAGTCCTTCGAGTGCCTAACTTTTTTCACACCTTTTTTAGAAAACCAGACAGAGAACCCAACCTCGACTTGATAAGATAATTTTGATGATACTCCTCCGCGCGATAGAACCGCGCTGCTGGAATAATCTCTGTGACGATTGGCCGTATGGACCTGCCACTCTTTTGAAGCGTCTCTTTCGCGACCTCGGCTAATGCTTTTTGCTCTGGATTATAAAAGAAAATGATGGACCTGTACTGTGACCCTATGTCCGGCCCTTGCCGGTTCAATGTCGTTGGATCATGGTTTTTCCAGAACAAGGTAAGAAGCTCCCCGTAAGACACCTGATACGGATCATATTCCACCTCCACTACCTCGGCATGCCCCGTGGTTCCGGTACACACATCTGCGTAGGTTGGGTTTTCGAAGGAACCGCCAGCATATCCCACGGCAGTAGCAATAACGCCTTTACACTGACGAAAGACTTCTTCTACCCCCCAGAAGCACCCAGCTCCAAACATTGCTTTTTCCATCGCCGCGCTTCTTCTTTCTTCTTGGCCGAGGTCACTGATAATCCACTGTGCAGCCTCCCAAAGGTCCTTTACCACCAGGTTTTTCGAACCGCTCTCCTTTTCCTCCAGGATTTTCTCACCTTCGATCAGGATCCCTTTGGCTCCGATGCCAGTAGCCATTTTCATGTCGGACAACCGATCGCCGACGACATAGGAACAACCAAGATCCACATTCAGATCGGTTGCCGCCCGTCTGGGAAGACCATCCTTCGGTTTCCGACAGTTACAAGAAACCCGGTAAGGATCTCTTCCTTCGGATGGATGATGGGGACAATAGTAGATTCCATCCAGACAAACACCCTTTTCCGCCAAGCGTGCTTTCAACGCCTCGTGAACCCGTTGAAGCTGTTCTTCACCAAAAAAGCCTCGTGCGACCCCTGATTGATTCGTTATAACCGTTACCTTGAGTCCATGTTGCTGCATTGAACGGATGGCCTCGGGAACCCGAGGCAACAGTTCGATCTGCCCCGGGCGGCTAAGATAACCGACGTCGCGAATCAGCGTACCATCCCGATCGACAAAGACAGCTGGGCTTGCACGGGTCACCGCAATCATAGCTCCTACTTAGGCATCTCTCATCTTTGCTCGAACCGCATCCGCAACACATTTAATCAGCGCGCACCCATTTTCCACAACCATTTCTACCCGTAACGCCAAAAGTTGTTTCTTTGCGAAGGGAAAGCGCATCAATTTAAATATATCTTTTTCGGTAGTAATAATGAGGTCGGCATGCCGGGCAGCACGATTGATCCTTTGCCAATCCTCAGCGGAGTAGGTGTGATGATCAGAAAACTCAACGGTGTCTAGGATCTCTCCCTCCCAGTCGTGAATCATTCTATAAAAAGGGGCGGCACTGGCTATGCCAGAGACCGCTACGATCTTCTTCCCTACCAATAGACCCAAGGAAGCTTCTTGCCACTGCTCACCCTCCCAGCTTACTAAGACTTTTGGTCGAAGGGAACCGAAGAATACGGCTGATTTTTCCTGTCTACCGGCTAAAAATGCTCCCCATTCTTCCCTGGCACCGGTGACCAAACAGAGGTCCGCACGACGCAAGACACCTCTCGGCTCCCGAAAAGGACCCGCAGGCATCAGCCATCCTTTATGTTCCAGGCCTAAAAGTACAAGATCGATATCCCGACTCAACTGCCGGTGCTGGAAACCATCGTCGAGAATAAAGACGTCCACGTGCTCACTCTGGAGTATTTGATTCCCTGCCTCGTATCGTTTCTTTCCCACACCCACTTTGTGCGAATAAAGTTTCGCCATCATGAAGGGTTCATCCCCCGCGTCTATGGCGTTCTCCGCCCCTCCCTCACCAGAAACCACTCGACTAAGGCCGGGGTCCAGGATCACGGTGGCGCCTGCTGTTCTCTTATATCCACGGCTCAAGATTGCAACTCTGAACCCATTTTTTTTGAGTGCCTGTGCCAGCCATAAGGTTGTCGGCGTCTTACCCGTACCCCCCACGGTGAGATTTCCCACACTGACCACCATACACGGCAAGTGTTTCGACTGTTTCCATCTAAGTGAATAAAAACCATTACGAACTCGGACTCCAGCCCCATAGAGAAAGGACAAAGGCAGAACGAGGATCCAAAGGAGGGAAGCAAAAAGGCCTTCCCTTTTCCAGACTCTTTGAACCCACGATCGCTTCATTGATCTGTTATTTAGCGATGGGCGAGAAACGGTCAGCTTTTGCGCTGATCTGAGAAGGACTAGTGATTGGGCGCACGCTCATTCGTGCAGGTATCGGTAGAGCAATGCTATACTATGTTGCATCACACTACGATCCCGCTGAGCCACGCCATATGCAAGCTCTCCCATCCTCTCAGCCTGTTCTTGGTCAGTCAAGATCCAAGAGATCTCACGGACCAGATCATCCCTCCCGCGGACCTCCCTTCCACCACCCATTTGCTTCAGTTCCTCGGTTAACTCGGCAAAATTGGTCATGTAAGGGCCGAAGAGGATAGGCTTGCGAAACCGAGCTGGTTCCAGGAGGTTATGCCCCCCCGCATCAACTAAACTCCCGCCGATAAAAGCAACGTCCGCTATGGAATAAAAACCGTCCAGGTCTCCCAAGGTATCTAAAAGGATAACATCCCCGACTCTACCTACCCGTCCATTCATCTCGCTTTTCTTCTGATAAATTATTTTCCTCTTTTTCAGAAGGCGCTCGACTTCACCAAAGCGCTCTGGATGCCTTGGTGCGAGCACCATGAAAAGCTCGGGAAAACGCAATTTTAGCGACGCAAATGCATCCAAAACCACTTCTTCCTCTCCCCGGTGCGTACTTCCCACAACCCAAACTTGCCTAATGCCTTTCAGATCTAATTTGAGACTCGCTTTTCCCGCGTCAGAGGTTTGATCACGATCAATCTCCTCGTGCAGCACGTGTTTGAGGCTTCCTGTTATCCAGATTTTTTCCGGATCGACTCCTAAACGGACCATGCGCGTCGCATCTTCCTCGCTTTGCATTCCGAGAGCCGTGAACTTCCGGACGACTCTGGAAAAAAGGAGCCTGAGAAGCCGATAATGACGGAACGCCCCGGCGGAAATCCGCCCGCTTAACAGGACCGTCGGAATCCCCCGTCGATGCGTGAAATCAAGTAGGTTAGGCCAGATCTCCGTCTCTAAAATTATCAACATTGCGGGGTCAAAAAGGCTCAAGGCGCGGGAAACAATCCAAGGGTGATCTAGGGGCGGAAAAACAACGACGCCACATGGGCCCATGAATTTTCGGGCTATCTCATTACCTGTGGCTGTAAAAGTAGATAGAACAATCTTCCGTTCTGGAAATCTTTTACTGACCTCCCGCAGCAGATGGTGAGCCGACAGCACCTCACCTACTGACACGGCATGAATCCAAATGGGACGCTTGCCCTTGATCTTGGTCGAAATCTCCTTTGGATAAAACCCAAGCCTTTGAAGGAGCCCCTCACTGAATCTTCCCTTCATCAGGAACAGTATAGGAATAACGGGTGAGGCAAAAATAAGAGCCAGAGTAAGAAGGGAATTGTAGATCCAATAGCCCATGGCGACTCAATGCAGGACCTTACCCGGTAAAGGCCTCTCGCCCCCTAAAAGCTGGAGCGTATAAAGCCTGCTATATTCGGTCTTTCTGGCCAACAAGTCCTCATGAGTCCCTTCTTCCACAATGGATCCACCGACCAGCACGATGATACGACTAGCCTTGCGGATCGTCGAGAGCCGATGGGCAATGACTAGAGTAGTACGCCGGTTCATCAGGTGTTCTAAGGCCCTCTGAACTAGATTCTCAGATTCGCTATCCAACGATGAAGTCGCCTCATCCAGAATAAGGATGGGCGCATTTTTAATTAATGCCCTCGCAATGGCAAGCCTCTGCCGTTGCCCACCTGAAAGGCTCAAGCCCAACTCACCAATAATTGTATCGTACCCCTGCGGCAACTTCATAATAAAATCATGTGCGTGGGCTGCTTTCGCAGCTGCCGTAATGTAACTCATTTCCTTGGAGAGGTCTCCGTATGCGATGTTATTTTTCACGGTATCGTTAAAAAGAAAAGTATGTTGATCGACGATACCGATCTGTGAACGCAGCGACTCGAGCTTGACCTCTCGGATGTCAACTCCATCGATGGTTATCTTCCCTGAAGTAACGTCAAAAAACCGCGGGATCAGCGCAGAAAGAGTACTCTTACCCACACCACTCACCCCCACTAACGCTACCATCTCACCTTCCTTTATTTTGAGGTTAATATTCTTCAGGACCAGCCTCCGACTGTAACCGAAGCTAACGTTGGCAAACTCGATCTCCCGAGAAAATCCGGTCACCACCCGTGCACCGGGACGATCCCTGATCGCTGGTTCTACATCGAGAACCTCAAAGATCCTCTCAGCACCGGCCATCCCTTGCTGGATAGTTGCGTAGGTTCTCGTTATATGCCTGAAGGGTTGATACATAAGAAACATCGCTGACAAAAACGCCATAAACTCTCCTGGAGTTCGGTGGCCATCGATTACCCTCGAACCTCCGTACCACATGACCGCTCCTATCGCGACAGAAGCCAAAAGCTCCAGGGCCGGTGCCACCAGGGCTTTCATGCGACTGGCTCGGAGAAATCGTTTGAACAGGCGTTCATTTTCTGCGGCGAATCTCCTGCTTTCGTAGGCTTTCATCCCAAATGCCTTGACGATACGGTTCCCCTGTATAGTCTCCTGGAGAAATGACGCGAGGTTCCCTATGGCAACCTGTCCCTGCTTGGTGAAACGCCTTACCCTTTTTCCCAGACGGCTAATGGGCAAGACCGATGCTGGGAACACGACCACTGCCATGGATGCCAGGAACCAATCCTCATAAAATGCGACCGCGGTCAAGGCCAACACGGAAGTGACATCTCTCATCAAAGAAGCCACGGAATCCGTAATCGTGGAGCGTACCAACATAACATCATTGTTGACTCGGGAAATGAGGGTCCCGGTGGGGTGGCTCTGAAAGAACGAGACAGAAAGGGATTGGAGATGCTGATTGAGAAGGTTGCGAAGATCTTTAATAATGCGCAGCCCTACGTAATCCGTAAGGTAACTCTGGCCGAAATTCATGAGCCCACGAACGGTGAAAACCGCAACAATCACAAAAGGCAAAATCGCAAGCGCCGTCTCATCCTTGCGAACAAAAATGTCATCTACCACACTCCGTGCTAGAAAGGGTATCGCCCCCGTCGTACCGCTGAAGGCCAACATACAGACCACCGCGATCGAGAAGTACGGCCAAATATACGGTTTAAGATAGCGCAGCAAGCGAAAGTACAATTTCAAAATTAACTCCTGGTCTGCCTTGAGCTGTGAACTGTCCTTATTACACCATCATCGCACGGGCTAAATCCGCGACCCGGTTTGCTGCCCCCGGAGACCCGAGTTTTCCCCGGACTGCCGCCAGCTTTTTCACCATTTCGCAGCGAACGGCCGAGTCCTCTAGGATATTTCTGCTCTCCTTAATGATCCTCTCAGCCGTCACATGGGTCTGAATTAACTCCGGCACAACCGTTTCACCTGCCACGATATTGACCATCCCGATGTGATTGACTTGGACCAAAAGCCTTGCGATTCCGTAGGTTAACCAGGCTAATCGGTAAACGATAACCATCGGGCGCAGCATCAACGCAGTCTCAACCGTAGCGGTCCCGGAGGCTGTCCAAACCAGATCCGAAGCGCCTAGGCTATTATAGGTATTCCCCTCGGCAATGGGAATCGTAATGGAAGCCCGAGCAACCTTCTCTTGCAGGTCCCAGAGATTAACGGTGCTCGCACGAACGATAAGAAACTGGACCTCCATTTGCTGGCCTAGACGCTCTGCGGCTTGAAGCATTGGGGGAAGAAGGTAACCGACTTCCCGCTCTCGGCTTCCGGGAAGAAGGGCGATCGTACTCCGGGAAGGATCAAGCCCATACTGCTTCAGCGTGATCTCGCGGGATTGGCTAGGCTGGACCACATCCAAGAGAGGGTGGCCCACAAAACTGACCGGCACCCCTTCTCTCTCATAAAGTGGAACCTCAAACGGAAAAACGACGGCCATCTGGTCTACCCGTTTCGCGATTTTGTGAATTCGCCGCCGTCGCCAAGCCCATACCTGCGGGCTGATATAATAGAGGACAGGGATCTCTAATTTCTTGGCCACGCGGGCCAAACGCAAATTGAACTCTGGAAAATCAATCAGAATCAGGAGGTGCGGCCTTCTTTCCCTCAAAACCCTTCGCAGGAGACGGTAGCTCTGCCAAAGGGTTCTCAGATTTCCCAAAAGTTCAGCAAACCCCATCCCGGTCAGCTGAGCTACATCGACAAGAACCTCAACGCCTACACGCCGAAGGGCTACGCCCGCGACTCCAAAAATCTCTATGCCGGGACTCTGCTGGTAGAGACACCTGGCCACATTGGCACCGTGTAGATCGCCCGATGCCTCTCCAACAACGAGCATGACCCGCTTGATTTCCCTCGACGCTCCGCCCATCAGTGCGTCAGAGATCCCTCTGCCAACAGCCCGAAGTTAGGTGACGCGGAACATACATCTGGATTTGAGGTTTGCAAACGACTGTCCCTGTCTGTTCTGTGCTCACAGTTGCTCACTGATCATGGAAGCAATCTCCAAAGCTCTGAGGCCCTCTTCGCCACTCACGACGGGGTCGTGACGGGCGCGGACAGCTTCCAAAAACGATTCAATCTCATCAGCTAGGGCATCTCCGTCTTTGATCTCCACGGTTTCCCCTCGTATATCACCCCAACCACCTCCCTTTTTAACCCGACGGTAGACCTGAGCCCGCTTTTGGTCGTAATCAATCGAGATATAGGCATCCGGCTGAAAAAACCGGATTTTTCTCTCGCGTTTCATAGAAACCCGACTCGCTGTCACATTGGCAATGCAGCCATTAGAAAAAGTAATGCGAGCATTGGCGATATCCGGCTTGTCCGTTAAAACAGGGACCCCCACCGCCTCGGCCCGTTTAACCGGTGAGTCTACTAAGCTTGTAATCACATCAATATCGTGAATCATGAGATCCAATACCACATCGACGTCGGTTCCCCTGTCGACGAAGGGAGCCAGGCGATGGCACTCTACAAACTTGGGTTCTCGGATGACACTCTCTAGCCGCCGAATAGCAGGGTTAAATCGCTCCAGGTGACCGACTTGGAGCACAAGGTTTTTCTCCCGGGCCAACCTCACCAACTGCTCTCCCTCTCCCAGAGTGACCGCTATAGGTTTTTCTATCAGCACATCGATTCCCACTGACAGAAAATCCCGAGCGACCTGGTAGTGCAGGTGTGTCGGGACAGCAATGCTAACGCAGCGGGCCTTACCAAAGAATTCACGGTAATCCGTAAACGAAGTCACCCCGAGGGTTTCCCCAACCACCCCGGATCGATCGCCATCAATATCCGCTACCCCTATCAGAGTCGCTATGTTGGACGCCGTATACTTCTCTGCATGATACCGGCCTGCATACCCAACACCCACCACCCCAACCGGAATTTTACCTTCCTCTACCGGTTTCACTCATTACACTCCATAAAGCACTAACTTCCCCGTTCGATACTTGAAGGAACTGAGCAGACTCGACGCGCTAAATTGAATCATTGTTCCTCACCCGCTCACGGCAGCCACGGCGATCCCCCGTTTATTCGCCTCCCGGAGCAATTCCTCTCTTTCCAAAAGGATTGTCTTATCGGCTTCCACCGCCAGGACGGCACCTTTCCACTCATGCAAAACTCTCACCGTGTTCACGCCGACCGCAGGGACATCGAAGCGAAGGTCCTGTTCCGGCTTGCTTACCTTAACGAACACGAACCCTCCTTTTCCTAGATCTCCTCCCCTGCGGATTGCCGCATCGGTCCCTTCTATCGCTTCAACAGCTAGTACAACCCGATTCTTGACCACGACGCTCTGTCCGATCCCCAAGCGTCCTATCTCCTTGGCAACTTTAAATCCAAACCGAACATCTTCCCACTGCTTCGGAGTCGGCGAACGGTCGGTCATCACACCCTCGGAGGGAATGATCTCAGCAAGGAACAGAGTAGACTCCAAAATTTTAATACCTTCTTTTTCCAACTCCTCGGCTATACCCCTCAGAAGGCGGTCATCTTCCCTGCTCCTGACCCGGGCTAAAAACGCTGCCCCTCTAAGGTCCGGTCTGAAGTTTGAAAAAAGCTTAATCTTTCGAATACCCCCCACCATTACAGCTTCTCCGACTTCGGCACGATGAAAGGTTCGAATAATTTTTCCCAATTCCCCGACATAGATCCAGGTGACTCCCTCCACCAGTTCTTCAATCTCTTTTGAGGTTTCCCCGTGATGCGCCACCGTCACCAAGGAGACCCCTTCCCGTTTTGCCTGTTTTGCAAATATCAGTGGGAACTTCCCATTACCAGCGATCAGTCCAAGCTTTCTCATAAAAAGTTGACGTTTAACTCGTTCAGGCCATCCGAGTAGTCTAGGTTGTAATGGGTCGAACCGCTGGACTAAAGCACCACGGGGAACCAGCTAAACGAATCGAACAACCTAAAGAGCTTAAACAACTTAAGCGAGCGGAAACAACTGGATGCTCGGGCCGGGGTAAACGGATTGTACGATCTGACCCTCACTCTTAACCATTACCCAGGGTCTGGTCTATCGACAAACCCCTCTCTGAGACCGCTCGATAAAAGCAGCCAGATACTCCACTTCAGGAGACTTCGGAACTTCCTGCCTTACCTTTTTCAGCGCCTCGTGGGTTCTCAACCCGGATTGAAAAATGATCCGGTAGGCTCTTTTTAAACCGTTTATCTGTTCCTTGTTAAATCCGCGACGTTTGAGTCCCTCCAGATTCAGTCCCCGCAGCCTCGCCCGATCTCCCGTAGCGTTACAATATGGAGGAATATCCTTGGAAACCATTGAGCCCGCTCCCAAGATAGCATTTGTCCCTACCGTTATAAACTGGTGAATACCGACAAGCCCTCCAACAATAACATTGTCTTCGATCGTAACATGACCGCCGAGGGTGGCGGCATTCGCAATGATACTTTGGTTCCCCAGAATACAATCATGAGCTATGTGGCAGTACATCATTAAAAGATTACCGTTCCCGACGCGGGTTACCATGCCACCACCTGTGGTTCCTGGATTCAGCGAAACAAATTCTCTGACGGTGTTCTGATTCCCGATGATGAGACGGCTATCCTCTCCCTTGTACTTGAGGTCCTGCGGAATCGAGCCCACCGTTGCAAACTGGAAGAAAACGTTATTTTCTCCGACGGTTGTATTTCCTTCCAGCACAACATGGGATTTGATCTTTGTCCCCCGGCCGATTTTAACCTTCGGACCGATGATCGTGTACGCGCCCACCTCCACATCCAGATCCAACTCTGCCTGAGGATCTACCAATGCCGATTCATGGATCTTAGTCATTCTCCACCCATCCTCAGAATGCACGGACTTAGTCCATGGGCACCTCCATGGCCGAGATCTCTGCAAAGGCTACCATCTGCCCATCCACAGTGGCTTCTCCCCTCATCTTCCAGAAAGAGCCACGCCGCTTCACACGGGTCAATTCCAAGCGTAATTGGTCTCCAGGCTCAACCGGCCGTTTGAACCTCACTCGATCCAGCCCGGTCAGCACAAAAACCCTTTGACCGTCCTTGCCACCTCTGGAAGAAAAAGCAAGAATCGCTCCCACCTGCGCCAAGGCCTCACATACTAGGACGCCGGGCATCACAGGGCGACCAGGAAAATGGCCCTGAAAAAAACCTTCATTAAAGGTGACGTTTTTGATACCAACGATTCTCTGGTTCGCTTCCATCTCCAGAATCCGGTCTACCAGAAGAAAGGGATAGCGATGAGGAAGAGAAGCAAAGATCTCCTTAACGTCAAGCATGGGTCTTGACTCCTTTTTTTTTCACGTCCTCCAAACGTGAAACCTTCCGCTCCAGATGCCGGAGGGTCGCCCACAATTTTGGCAGACGAGGGAGCATCGTAACGACCTTTAACCACTCCAGATGCGGGGCCGCTGCCAATCCCCCCGAGAGCAAGCTACCAGAAGGAACCGAATGGGGGACACCGGATTGCGGCCCAATCGTCACCTTGTCGCCAATCTCGATATGATTGACGACACCTACCTGCCCGGCTAGAACCACGTCATTACCAATCCGCGTGCTTCCGGCAATCCCTGCCTGAGCTGCAATGATCGTATGTTCACCAACAACTACGTTGTGAGCAATTTGTACTAGGTTATCTATTTTTGTCCCGCGACCGACAACGGTCTTCCCAAGTGTACCGCGATCGATCGTCGTGTTGGCCCCGATCTCTACATCATCCTCAACGTCAACGGCTCCCACTTGCGGTATCTTGACCCTTTCTTCCCCCTCACCGGCGTAACCGAAACCGTCACTGCCAATAACTACGCCGGGATGTAGAATAACGCGATTCCCGATACGACAACGCTCCCTTACCGTGACTTGTGCGTGTAGCACGCATTCTTCTCCTACCTCCACTTCTTCCCCCAGATACACACCAGGAAAAAGGACGCTGCCACGACCGACGCTGGCTCCCTTTCCTACATAAACGTTCGGAAATACCGTAACCCGTTCCGCGAGAACAGCGGTAGGATCAATACTAGCCTGGGCACTGACCTGACCGTCGTAGACCGGGCCTGGCGTAAATAACTGGAGAATCCTAGCAAAGGCGAGATAAGGCTGGGAGACTTGAAGAAAACCTTTTCCTGCTTCTTCTAACGAGGCGAGCGGGACCTCCGGTCCAACAATGATAGCACTCGCTCCACAGCCGGCCAAATAGGACCGATAACGTGGATGTGCGACAAAGGTAATATCTCCATGCTCCGCATGTTCAATGGATACGACTCGCTGTATTTCAACATTTTCATCCCCGACGACTCGACCACCAACAAGCTGAGCCAGTTCAGAAAGGGTCTTCCGTTGGCTGTTCACTTTCCCTTGGAACCTTTTGAAGCGGTCTGATCATTGTACATCTTTATGATCTGGTCGGTAATGTCGATGCTACCATCCGCATAAGGAATCTGGGAACGTTCCACAATAAGAGTAAATTTATTGCGCTTCCCTAACTCCATAATAACCGCATGCAGCGCCTTCAGGATCTTTCGTGTCATGTCCGCTTCCCGCTGCCGCAACTCTTGTTGGGAGTCACGCATGTTAAGCTCGTAACCGCGCTGTCGCTTTTGAATGTTCCTCCCGAGAGTTTGCCTCTCTTCATCTTTTAGAAGAGGACTCTTCTTCTGAAACTCATTCTGCAATCGCTCTACTTCCTGTTTTTCCTTAAGAAGCCGTGCCTCCGTTCTTTTTACCCGTGCGCGAAATGTCTGTTTTGCTTTTTTTCCTGCTTCGGATTCCCGAATTGCTTTTTGGATATCAACAACACCGATTTTGATGGGTTTAACCGACTCCTGCGCCCATAACGGGGTTACGAATAGAACTAAGAAAAACAACACTAGACACTTTTTCACATATACCTCCAGATAAAAGAAGAATTGAGAAAGGTTCAACTTAACGTTGACCGCCCGCGGAAAAACTGACAACCGAGGTGTCGTCGCCCGATTGTTTATTGAGAGGAAACCCCAAATCAATACTGATCGGACCGAAAGGAGAAAGCCAACGGCCCCCTACGCCTACCGACCTTCTGAAGTCGCTTAAATTAAAACTCTGGGACTCCGCAAATGCTTGCCCGGTATCAAAAAAGGCTACGCCTCGAAGCCCATGTTCCTCCAGAATCGGAAAAAATAGCTCAGCGTTGAGGATGGCCTGTTTGTCTCCGCCCACGGAGTCTCCATCGTCCTGGGGACCCAGACTTCTCGCCTCAAATCCACGCACCGAGCCAGCGCCACCTGGAAAATAACGTTCAAAAATCGGCAGATCTTTTTTCCCGTTCACGCGCCTCTCAAATCCGACGCCATAGCCGAGATTTCCACCCAACGCAAGGGTATAAGCGCCTCCCAAATCCGGGTCATTAAGGAGCGGAAGGTACCGGCGGACCCTCACATCCGTTTTAAGGAAGCGGTTTTCTCCTCCCAACCCGGCATATTTGATCTCAAGGCTGGATTTTGTCCCTTCCGTTGGATTAAAGACCTGATCCCGGGAATCGTACGACAGCATCGGTGTAATACTGCTGGTCGTGGAAGACCCTTTTTCGGCTCTGATCGATTCCGGGGTATCGTCATCAAAATTATTAATCTTTTCACGTGCAAGCTGATAACCTACCCCGCCGCGCATATGCTCGATGAACGGCGAATACTGCTTTTCAGAGCTGTCCGAGGCCGGATCCCGACGGATGGGTTTCAAAAATGGAAGACCTAAATATTTTATAGGATAGCTGGTTGTCGTACCAAACCCCGTCCGTCGAGAGGAAAACGTGGTAAAGTCCGTCCTGGAATTGAAGGCGCTCACCCCGAGACTCAAGGGTGTATCACGAAAATAAGGTTCGGTAAAACCTAGAACAAAATCCTGCTGTTGTGTTCCTAAACTGAAACTAGCATTAACCTTCTGACCGCGACCAAAGAGATTTCCTTCCGTTACCGAAGCGCTAGCCACAAAATTGTCTGCACCGCTATAACCCCCACCGATGCTGAACGTGCCCGTTTTACCCTCCTTGACGTCAACGAGGAGATCAACGGCTCCGGGCCTCGAGGACTTTTTAGTCTTCAGCTCCACACCTGAAAAATAACCCGTCCGTCGCAACGCATTTCTGCTTTCCGTTATTCTTTTACCGGAAAAAAGCTCTCCCTCCGCGGCGCGTAGCTCCCGCCGGATCACATGATCTCGTGTCTTCGTATTCCCGGCAACAATGATCCGATTGAAATGAACGGGGGGACCACGCTTAACGACAAGGGCAATATCAACATCTTTCTTTCCGGGATTCATTTTAGTGAGCGGATCAATTTTAACAAAGGCGAATCCTTTGCTGGAATAAAACTTGGAAAGAGTCGAGATATCCCCGCGTAGACGGCTCCCCCGGAAGATCTGCCCCGTAGTCAATTTTACCTTTTCAAGGAGCTTGTGCCCATCTTCAATCAGGTCTCCGCCGATCTCCACCTTCCCCACTCGAAACTGATCTCCTTCCTGGATCCGAATCACCACCTCAATCCCCGCGCGATGCCTTAGGATCACCGGCTCATCGATTTTATGATTGATGTACCCGTCATCATAGTAATGAGAGGCCAGGATCGCTAAATCGTTGGTTAAAACATCCCTATCCAACACTCCCCTGTTCGTTACGAAGGAAAGGAGCCATTTTTCCTTGGTAGCCATAAGCCCTTTCAACTCACCATCAGAGAAGGCATGATTCCCTTCGAAACTGATCTTCTGGATCAAGAGGCGACGGCCCTCATCAATCTCCACCTGTACCATCGCCTGGTTGTTATCTAAAAGTTGAATGGCAAACGCCACTTGAGCGTTTACGTAGCCCTGCTCCCTGTATAGCCGTTTGACTCTTTCAACTCCCTCTACGACCTTGGTCCGGTCCATGATCACGCGCGGCTGGATGCCGAGGGCGGTATTGATTTTATCTCTGGTAACCTGAGCATTACCCCGGATACGAATCTCCCGAACATATGGTTTTTCTCTGACAACATAGGTCAGAATCCCGTCAGGAGAGAGATCTGCCTTAACATCATCGAAAAAACCCATACGGTAAATTGCCTTTACATCACGGTCTATAGCGGCCGCGTCAATTAGGTCCCCCGCCCGAACCTTAAGATGAAGTTGGATTCCATCAACTTCAACCCTTACATTACCTCGGACTCTTACTTTTTTTAATCTCACCGTCCCCATCGCGTGAGACGGCGGGCAAAGAAATAGGATCAGATAAGAAAGGAGAGAAAAAAATACGATCTTCCTCCTATAGGTCAGCACTGGCTTTCCCATTGATAGCGCCTCGATTAACTGAAAACACTTCCTAACAACTTTTAGCAAATCCACGAACTGTTGTAAAGGCAATAAATACCCGAAATCATAGCAAGAAAAGTCTCCCTTCACGCAGTTCCTTCTGTTGCCCGATTTTTGCTGCAAATCCTCGATTGTGAGTTGCTACAACGATGGCGACTCCTTTCTCCTCGTTGAGGCGAAACAGGATCTCTTGCACCTCGCCTGCGATTCGTGGATCCAGGTCCCCTGTCGGCTCATCTGCAAGGATCAATGGCGGTTTCAGAACTACAGATCTCGCCAGGGCCACCCGCTGCTGTTCGCCACCGGAGAGTTGTCCGGGTCGATGCCTGATCCGATCCTTCAATCCGACCATTTCCAAGAGTTCTCCGGCGCCTTTCACTGCCTGCGCCCACTCCCAACCCCGGATCAAGGCCGGAAGCATAACATTCTCCAAGGCACTGAAATCCGGTAATAGATAGTGAAATTGAAAGACAAAACCGATTTGATGATTACGAAAATTGGATAACGCAGCGTCACTAAACCCTGAAAGATCCTTCCCTCGAAAGATCACTCTTCCATCGCTGGGGCGATCCAACGTACCCAAGATATGAAGCAGTGTACTCTTACCCACTCCCGACTCTCCCACGATCGCCAGCCGTTCCCCTTCACCTAACTCCAGATCGAGGTCCTTGAGGACATGGATCTCTTTGCCTCCCTCGACAAAATACTTGTGTAGACCTTCGACTTGAAGAAGATTACTCATAGCGAATAATCTCCACGGGGTCTATTCTAGCGGCATGCCGCGCCGGGTAGATGCTTGCCAGTAGGCAAATGACCAAAGAGGCCAGGACAACCAGGGCAATATTACTCCAATAGATACTTACGGGTACGGTTGAGATCAGAAAGACACCCTTAGGTAGCTCGATTCTGTATTGTTGAATCAAAAAACACAATCCGTAACCGAGCAGCACACCTAAGACTGTCCCCATCAAGCCGATCATCAGGCCCTTGATCAAAAAAATCCTCCAGATGCTCCGGTATGCCGCCCCCATTGATTTCAGAATAGCGATGTCCTTCTTTTTCTCCAACACCATCATGATTAACGTGGAGGCTATGTTAAAAGCCCCAATGATTATCATGAGAAGAAGCACTAGAAAATACAGTATCTTTTCCAGGCGAAGCGCAATAAAGATATTGGAGTACCGCCGTGACCATTCCTCGATGACATAGGGCTGAGGTAACGAGCCATGGAGGCGCTCCACAACCGTCTTCGCCGCATAGATATCCTTAACCCTGATATCGATCTTCGTTACCGAATCACCCAATCCGTAAAACTTCTGCGCATCTCGAAGGTTCATATACGCCAAGATACTGTCGTAATCCTGAATCCCCGAGTCGAACAGTCCCACCACCACAAAACGTTTGACCCTCGGGAGGACTCCAAGCGAGGTAAGTTGACCTTGAGGGGAGTTCACCTGGATCAGATCACCTACTTTCACACGTAACAGCTCTGCGAGAGAAGAACCAAGAATAATTGTCGGTAATAGAACATGGCGGCTGTTGACTTCGATTCGCTGTGGTGCTTTCAGGGCTCCTAGTTTTCCTTCAGTGATATAACGTTCAAGGTCAATCACCCGCTCAATCCGGTCAGGATCAATTCCCCGAACTAATGCCCCAGACTGCCGATCCCGAGATTTCATCAGGGCCTGCCCTTCGACGGTAGCAGCGGCAGCCACGATCCCCTTTTGTTCTTCAATTTTGCTGATGAGTTCATCAGCATTTTCCAAACCCTCCCCTAGCTTGGAAAGGCTGACATGCGGGTTAAAACCTAGCAGTAGGTCCCATATGCGTTCCTGAAAGCCCGTCATGATCCCCATGGTTACAATAAGGGTCGTCACGGCAATGGCGACTCCAAGAACCGAGATAACCGTGATAAGAGAAATAAAAGTCTCTCGCCTCCGCGCACGTAAATACCTGAGCCCAATGAAGAGTTCATATCTCATAAAAACAGACTGTCCTTAACATTTGAGTTAAGCCGGAACAAAGGAGAAAGAATAACGTTACCAATCGACGGGGAGATTGTACGATGGAAGACGGCGGCCTTTTTCTAATCGTGTCCTCCCTTACGCGTATCGCCCAACATACTATCCGCAAGCCAGGAATTCAATGAAGCGAGAAATCTGGGCAATCTTAAAAACCAAGATTGCCCAGAATGCTTTTAATGGAATAGGATTTGTTAAGGGAATAGAAGTGAATCCCCGGCACGCCGAAAGTCAGCAGGCCCTCACATTGTCGCGAGGCATAGTCAATACCCAGTTGCACCGCCCCGGCTTCGTCATCCTCAACCCCCGTCAATAGGTGCTCCAATCCGGGGGGGATCTTCGAACCGCACAGTTTAGTAAAGCGGCGCACCTGAGGCACCGAAAGGATGGGCAGAAGCCCGGGGACGATCGGCACGCGCACACCAAGTCTTCTCACGTCCTCGACGTAACGATAATAGTCCTCATTTTCAAAAAACAGCTGCGTGATCACAACGTCCGCCCCAGCATCCACCTTTTCCTTTAGATATCTGAGGTCCGCATCCCGGCTCTTGGCACGGGGATGGACTTCGGGAAAACCTGCCACAGCGATGGAAAAACACTGGTAAGTGACCGCTTCCCTGACCAATTCAACCGAGTGATGAAACCCGTCAGGGTGCGGAGTCCAGTCAACAATTCCCTGAGGCGGGTCCCCCCCGAGGGCTATCATGTTTTCGATGCCCTCCCCTTTTAGCTTCTCCAAGACCGAACGGACCTCGTCTTTCGATTGTCCTACGACGGTCAAGTGGCACATTACCTCAAGCTCACACTCACGGTGGATCTGAGCTACCAGATCCACTGTCTTCCCCCGCGTGCTACCACCAGCTCCATACGTCACGGAACAAAAAGAGGGATTGAGAGTTTTTAAAACAGCAATCTCTTTTAATAGGTTCGCATCCCCTTTTTCCGTTTTAGGCGGGAAGAACTCAATCGAGAGAGTCAGCCCGGGTTGGTCATAAAGGTCACGTATCTTCACTGAGGCATTTCCTGACCCCGCCAGCTTTCATATGATTCAGCCATCCCCACCACCCTTAACAAATTCTTTCCTTGCGGTTTAGATCCGGTTTAAGAGTCTTGAGAGGTTCCCTGGACTTTTTCTCGTGCAAGCATAGGATCGCAATCTGAGCCTGCATCCCTCGTAATCAGAGACCTTAAACTCTCAGTATGTTCGAACCAAGCATCTCGGATGTGCTTGGGGACCTGATACGTTTCAAGTGTTTCACGCAGGATTTGAAGTCGACGGGCAAATTGTCCACCCATGATCGGATGTTTGGAGTGAACTTCATCGAGCGGTCTCCCCTGATACTCCACGTCAGCGCCGAGGAAGCGGGCAGTCAGCTGAAACTCCATCTCCTTAATCCGTCTGTTGTCCGCATTCCGGAAGAAGAAACCAATCATTCTGTCTTCAAAAACCCGATCAATGAAAGTCTCTATGATCTGGCGCAGCGCGGCTTCACCACCAAGCTGCTCATACAGTGTGCGTGCCATCACTCATCCCTTACGTGTTTTTATTAAGATACACCCCATCAATGCCTAACTCAATTAATTCTCAACCGCTATTGCTGGATAAGCTCTTTACATTACATCCTCTTTCAGTGCGGATCTAGGTTTTTTCTTCTTCACCGATTTACCCAACGCAATTAGAAACATGACGCTTTTCCCCGCCGCATGGGGCGAAAAAAATTCCGTAACATCATCATCGAAGAAAGTGAGTCCCGAAGCACCGAGGCGTAGAGCATAGGCGGAAAGATAGAGCCTCCCACCCGTGATGGCGGCATCAAGCTGAGCTACACGATAACCGCGGCAACCGAATTGTTTCAGGATAGTGTTGAGGTCGGTTAGAAAAAAAATATTCACGCTGGCATCAGACGGGATCTCCTGTCCCAGGCCAAGGTATCCCGCCTGTTGCCGGAAATCACCTTCCTTAAGTAACTCCAATACCCGTTTATCCCGGTGAAACACATAGGCCCCGGGAGGTAGCCCTTCCACCGCACTGACGACGAGATAGAGGTCATTAATGGGGCAACTTACAGCTAAGCGATAATCGGCTGGTACCCCACGAGTTGCTCGGTCAAGCATCGTGGAGAGCTGGGTAAAGGTGATTGACTCGTGTGAAAACTGCCGGGTGGAACCGCGGCGCAAGATGACCTCCTCAATCGTATCCCGAGGAAGCTCATGGTCGCCCAATGGCCGAAGCGGGAACAATCTCTCACCCCAGTTACGCTTGGGCGTCGGCGAGCCTATAGTCTGCTTACCCCACGCTCGTACCTCCTCTTCACTCTCCAAAGACGAAGCCACATGCATGGCCCGTATACCCGGATAATGGATCTCCCTTTCCGATAGTGCCACCGTCGCGAGGATTACGGGCGGAACATCCGCAGAGTGCTCAGGCACTAAAGCTGGGACAGCCCCTGTCGCTACAAGAGTCAGAGATCCTTCACGCTCGGTGTCAAGACCCAACAGCTGGTTCACCGCAGAATCTACGAAACCAAGAACCACCTGTGTTGCCACTTTACGGGCATCCGCCGCCGCCAACAGATTAGCCAGTATCGTACCATTGTCCCAGTAACAGTGCCGATAAGCCCTGGACTGGTATTTCCAGGCGTTTCGCCAGTAGGTCGAGGCACAGATAATAACAGCGGATGCTCCGGCAATGGCTGGCTCTTTACCACTCGCACGAACCAGAACCGATCGATAATCTCCCGCTCTGAGCTTCCTCAGGGCAAAGTCATGCGGTCCGAAGTGATACACCCCCGCCTTTAAACCCGGCAGGTCGCCACAGACTATGTATAGATCAATGTGATAAAGCGCCCCGGTGCACGCCGCGGCGCGATACAGAATTTCCCCTCCGGGGTAATGTCTACGCCGGGTGACTCCCGCGGAGAGAAAGAGAATCTCTGCCAGGGTGTCGTTACTGGAAACATGGAGCCTGTCTCGCTTGGAGCCATCGGAAGAGATGGCGGAAAGCGCTGCTACCCCTGACGATGAGAGGTGTTGTGGCAGCGGAATAGGATGTAATTGCGAATAGACCTTAAACGGAATCGGCTGGTTATCCCAATCAAGGTAGTGGGGCCTGGTGTGGATACTCTGATAAGAATGTTTTGTTCCGTTATGATAAGCCCATGCGGCTCCGATTTCCTGGTTACTCATGAAAAGGGTGGCGGAACAGGAGGAACCTCTTATAACATGCCGAGCTGAAGCTTTGCCGCCTCAGACATCTTGCTCGGCTCCCATGGGGGATCCCAAACGATATCGACCGTGGCTTCGGTTACTCCTGGCACACCCTTGACTTTGGCCTGTATTTCTACCGGTAACGATTGCGCGACCGGGCAAGCGGGCGAGGTGAGAGTCATTTGAATGCCAACAACACCTGCATCGTCGACTCCGATGCCGTAAATTAATCCTAAATCGTAGACATTCACCGGAATCTCAGGATCAAAACAGGTTCGTAGCGCCTCAATGACCTCAGCCTCCAAAACAAGTTTATTCATGCCCTTTGCACCCGTTCCTTATGCGCCCCTTGCGTTGTCACACTATCCCGAGTTGCTGTTTGCCGGATTTCGAGATCATGCTCTGATCCCACGGGGGATCCCAAACCAGCTGGACCTCAACTTCCTCAACTCCAGGTATCCTAAGAATCTTATTTTGAATATCTAGTTTAAGTGTCTCCCCCATGCCACAACCAGGCGCTGTTAACGTAAATTTGATTTCGGCCTTTTTCCCCCCACCTTTCATGGGTGTCACGCGACAACGGTAAACAAGCCCGAGATCGACAATATTGATCGCAATCTCCGGGTCAAAACATGTCTTGAGTTCTTCCCAAACCGTATTCTCGAGGTCGGTGGTCCCCTCCTCTGCGGCGGAGACTTCAGCCGGCGAGATGACCTCGATTTCCAGTCCGAGGGCATCCCCATCCGTGGCGGCGATACGTGCCATATCTCCACGGTCCGTCATCACAGTGAAGCTGCCTCCCAAGGATTGCGTAATCCATACCTGACTGCCGGACGGAAGTTTTTGCTTATCACCACTAGGTATTAGGACCGCATCGCAATCCCGCTTTAGAGTTATCGGTCCGTTACCCTTCATTTTTGCGATCTTCTCATTATGAGTCAGGTTGCGGGTTCATCCTTTCCCGACGGTTTCCTCAGTGGACATCACCCCTCCTCGCCCTTGGAGTGCGGCCTGAAATGTATGCCATGCCAGGCTCGCACATTTAACCCGTGCAGGGAAATGACACACCCCCGATAGAACGGCAAGTTTCCCAAGTTCAGTGGGGTCGGAATTGGGGACCGTCCCGTCAGTAAGCATTTTATGAACACTTTCGAACAGGCTCCGTGCTTCAGCCTTGGTTTTACCTTTTAGGCTGGCGGTCATCATGGAGGCAGATGCCTTCGAAATTGCGCAACCTGAGCCTTGAAAGCTAATATCCCCAATCACATCATCCTTCAGTTTAATGTAGACGGTGATCTGGTCGCCACACAGAGGGTTGTACCCTTCCGCGGTAAGGTTCGCCCCTTCTATTCGGTGAAAGTTTCGCGGACTTTTATTGTGGTCGAGTATGACCTCCTGATACAATTCACTGATCTCGGACATTAACGAAACACCTCAATGACTTTTCGAATTGCCCATACCAAAGTATCCACCTCTCGTCTCGTGTTATAAAACGCGAGGGAGACGCGAGCCGTAGCCGGGATTCCAAATCGCTGCATTACCGGCATCGCACAGTGGTGACCGGCGCGGATAGCCACTCCCTCTTGGTCCAGGATGGTCCCGATGTCATGGGCATGCACTCCCTCAAGGACGAACGAAATAACGCTTGCTTTCTCTCTTGCGGTACCAATTATTTTCAAACCGTCGACCGTCGACAGAGCCTCCGTCGCATACCTAAGCAGCTCCCGTTCATAAACTGCCGCAACCTCCAGCCCTATCCCGTTCACATAGTCTATGGCGGCACCGAGCCCTATCCCGCCAGCGATATTCGGGGTCCCCGCCTCGAATTTATAGGGTAGCACATTATAGTGCGTCTTCTCAAAGGTCACCAAACTGATCATGTCGCCACCACCCTGATACGGTGGCATGGCTTCCAGCCGATCCGCTTTGCCATAAAGTATACCGATACCCGTTGGGCCAAATAGCTTGTGTCCGGAAAACGCGTAAAAATCACAACCGAGGTCCTGGACATCCACTTTTACGTGAGGCACGGCCTGCGCTCCATCGATCATGACCGGAATGCTCTCGTGGTGCGCCATTTCGATAATCTTCTTTACGGGATTGATGCTGCCGAGCGCATTGGATATATGAGCCACGGTGACAAACTTTGTTTTTCGGTTCAGGAGCTTTTTATATTCATCCATCAACAACTCGCCCTTATGGTTGATGGGAATAACGCGCAGTTTGGCGCCAACCTGCTCGCAAAGGATCTGCCAGGGCACAATATTGGAATGATGCTCCATAGCGGAGACAATGATCTCGTCGCCCTCTTTAAGAAACTTCCTCCCATAACTCTGTGCTACGAGGTTGATACCTTCCGTGGTACCTCTGACGAAGACAATCTCTCGACGGTCAGACGCGTTGAGAAAGGATCTTACCTTTTCCCGGGAACTCTCATAGTCCGCCGTAGCTTGCTCGCTTAGAAAATGAATACCTCGGTGAATATTAGCGTTCTGCGCTGAATAATAGTTATTCACCGTATCCATTACAATCCGCGGCTTCTGACTAGTGGCCGCATTGTCGAGATAAACGAGCGGCTTCCCATGAACGCGCTGCGAAAGAATGGGGAAGTCCCGCCTGATCTTTTCGAAATCCAAGGGAGGCCGGAAATCTCCCTTCACACCGGCAGGGCCGATTTCACGGGCAGCCTTCATAGCCTTTGGCCTCCCTGCATCTCTTGTCGAAGCCCGGTCCGCACCAGGTTGTCAACCAGGGCCCTCATCGGCTCAACCGAAATCTTGCCGATAAGTTCACCGGCAAAGGCATAAGTGAGAAGGTTACGCGCAGCCGCGACGGATAGACCTCGGGCTCGCAAATAAAAGAGAGCATCTTCGTCAAGCCGACCTATCGTCGACCCGTGCGTGCATTTCACGTCGTCGGCATAGATCTCCAGTTGTGGCTTGGTGTCAATCGACGCCCCTTCTGAAAGTAGAAGATTCTTGTTGGTCTGCTTCGCATCAGTATGCTGCGCGGCCTTGTTTACATACACCTTTCCGTTAAACACCCCGCGGCCCTTCCCATCGAGAACGCCCTTGTAGAGCTCGCGACTGATACACTGAGGCTTCCTATGATCTATCCTTGTGTGATTGTCCATATGTTGCGCATCCTTTGCCAGGTACAAACCATTCAGCGTACACTCACTACCTTCACCGTCTAACACGGCGTTCACATCGTTTCTGACCAGGCTACCTCCCAAAGTGATAGACTGAGAGTTGAAGCGACTGCCGCGACCTAGTTGGGCCTCTAGTCTCCCAATGTGAAAGGCCCCTTTACTCTCCCGCTCAAGCTTGTAATAATCGACGCCCGCATCTTCACCGACTACGATTTCCGTAACGGCATTTGTAAAATATACGTCAGCCTCTAAAGCCGTGAAACACTCAATGATCGTCGCCCGGCTTGCGGGCCCTGCAACGACCAGGTTCCGTGGATACGAAACTGTCGGCTGCCTTGCACCCGCCGCTATGAACAGTAAATAAATAGGCTCCTCAACGATCTGACCAGCTGGAACGTAGACGAACGCCCCGTCCTCCATGAATGCCGTGTTCAGGGCGACCATGGCCTGACCCTCATAGCCGGCATATTGAGCCAGGTGAGTTTCCGTCAAAGACGGAGTACTGCTAAGAACCGCTGAAAGACTCCCAACCCTTACTCCGCCCGGTAGGGACTCAACGCAGGAAAGTTCAGGCGAATGGAACCCATTTATAAAAACCAGCCGGCTACCATCTGATCTATCGAGACCAACACGCACAAGAGAATCCGCTGTGAGGCCGTTTGTCTTAACGGGGGCGGGGCTAAAAGGGATCCCCAACAGTCGTGCCAAGCTAGTATATTTCCACTCCTCATTTCGAGTAGTAGGAAATCCTAACTCAGCAAAATGGGCAATGGCCGCCGAGCGGAGCGATCGAACCCACCCAGGTCTCTTTAGGCCCCGATCCTTCTCAAACCTCTCGAAATCGCGTAAATATCGATTAATTACTTCTGAAATATGAACCACCGCCTTAGATTTCTTTTCTCTAGAGTCCCGCTTGGCGAGATGCCTCGACTTCCTGTTTCACCCAATCATAGCCTTTCGCCTCGAGTTCCAGTGCCAGATCCTTTGAGCCGGACTTCACAAGACAACCCTCGAAAAGCACGTGAACGTAGTCAGGCACGATATAATTTAAAAGCCGCTGATAGTGAGTAATAACGATCATGGCACGCTCCTCGTTCCGGAGCGCATTGACGCCGTTAGCTACAATCTTGAGTGCATCGATATCCAGACCGGAGTCGGTCTCATCCAGGATCGCAAGTTTCGGGTCTAGCGTCGCCATTTGGAGAATCTCATTACGTTTTTTCTCTCCACCGGAGAATCCTTCATTGACAGGGCGGTTTAGGAGGCTCTGATCCATATCAACCAACTGCATTTTCTCCTTTACAAGAGCCAGAAAGTCCATTGCATCCAGCTCCTCAAGACCACGGTGCTTCCGAACCGCATTCAGCGCTGCCTTAAGAAAATAGGTCGTGCTCACTCCTGGGATTTCGACCGGATACTGGAAGGCTAGAAAAATACCTTCCCGCGCTCGTTCTTCGGGTAACATCCCTAGAAGGTTTTTTCCTTGATAGGTCACTTTACCCGCCGTTACGTTGTAGGTTTCCTGCCCGGAGAGCACATGAGCCAAAGTCGTCTTGCCCGAGCCGTTCGGCCCCATCACCGCGTGGATCTCGCCAGGATTGACTGTGAGATTGATTCCCCGCAGGATCTCTCTGCCCCCAGCACTCGCATAAAGATTTTCGATGCTTAGCATCCTTTTATATTCCTCTCCCGTTACACACCATCCTGAATAAACACCGATCAACTCTGAAGGGCGATCATCCGTGTTTTCAGCCCCTCTTGATCCGCGATATCACCCACGGAGACCGTATCAAGGTAAGTCGCTAGAAGTCTCTGCGCCTTTTCCCAGATAGTGATTTGTGTGCACGCTGCGCAATAGGAGCAGTAATCTTCACCCTTTTCAATGCATTCCATAAGCACCAGTGGTCGTTCCACGGCTTCATAAACTTCTTTAAGGCTGATCGCCCTTCCTGATCGGGCGAGGCTAAAACCGCCCTTACAGCCCACATGTGATCTAACAAGACCACCCGCAACGAGATCTTTCATGATCTTTGAAAGATAGTAAGGTGGTATGTCCTGTTTCCGTTCAATCTCAGCTTTGCTAACGATCTCACTCCGGGACCGGGCGGCTAGATAGGAAAGCGCACGAACCGCGTAATCCACGCGCCGTCCCACATTCATCAGAGAGCTTCTCTCAATCTCGCTTTTAGATGACCTCATCACAAAACCACGAATAAATATAGACTCCTTAAGTCCACATTGTCAAGGCCTCGTTACAGAGACCAACCCGTTCCCCACCCTTTCTCTAACTTCTTAACTATGTTAAGAAAAGGTAATGTCGGTTCTTAAGGTAGCAAGGCTCGGACACCCGGTTCTTCGCGGAGCTACCAATACACTATCTGCTGAACAGATCGCATCAAGTGAGTTACAGAAATTTATTGACGACATGATTGAAACCATGAAAGAGTACGATGGGGTAGGCCTTGCGGCAGTACAGGTGCATGAGGCGAAAAAACTCGTAGTCCTGGAGGTAGCGGATAATCCCCGCTACCCGGGAAAGCCTAGTGTCCCGCTTTCAGTACTGATTAACCCACGGTTCGAACCACTTTCGGAAGAGATGGAGGAGGACTGGGAGGGGTGTCTAAGCATCATAGAGCTAAGGGGAAAGGTTCCACGTTATAAAACGATTCGCGTCCAGGCCCGAGATAGAAACGGTCAGGAACTGCATTTTGTGGCTTCAGGTTTTCACGCTCGGGTCGTCCAACACGAGACGGACCACCTTAACGGGAAGGTCTTTCTCGACCGCATGAAGGATTTATCGAGCCTGACGCATCTCCAAGAATTTGCTCGTTATTGGTCGCAGAGATAAGTGAATTAGGGTAAAGTTGTAAAGGCCTCGTCGTCTTCAAAACAGCAAACCAGAAAGCGCATCCCATGGAGTTATCGCATCTCAAATCATCGCTAGATTCCCTTTTAGGTACCGTGACACCTACGATCGGGCGGATTCTCGATCGCGCTCTTGCCGGTGAGGACATTACCGTAAAAGAAGGTACCGAGTTATTCGACGCCTCCGGGAGCGACCTTCTCACAATGATGGCCGTAGCAAATTACCTTCGCGAAAAAACCGTCGGCAATATCGTAACGTACGTGGTCAATCGAAACATCAATTTTACCAATGTCTGTGTAAAAGGCTGTGGCTTTTGCGCGTTTAGCCGAGGTCACCTGGCGACGGAGGGATATTTTCTGCCGCTGGAAGAGATCCTTCGACGTGCCAAGGAGGCATGGGAGCTTGGAGCCACCGAGGTGTGTGTTCAGGCAGGCTTGGCTCCAGGGATGGACGGCTGGCACTATGTTACCCTGTGTCGAGCCCTGAAGCGAGCTCTGCCCGATCTGCACATCCACGGTTTTTCTCCAGAAGAGGTGCTTTATGGAGCTACACTCACCGGTGTATCCGTGAGAGATTACCTAGCCGCCCTCAAAGACGCCGGCGTGGGAAGCCTACCGGGGACCTCTGCCGAGATATTAGTGGATGATGTACGTGAAAAGATCTCTAAAGGACGTATCAGTACTTGCGATTGGGTGGACCTCATTCAGACCGCTCATCACTTGGGGATCCCAACGACTTCCACCATCATGTACGGTCACGTTGAGAATTCGCATCACAAGGCTGTCCATTTGGGCATATTACGAGATATCCAGATGCGGACTGGAGGAATTACTGAGTTTGTACCGTTGAGCTTTGTCTTTGAAGAGGCCCCGATGTATCATCGAAGGAAGATTGCCGGTCTACGTGCCGGGGCAACCGGAGCTGAAGTGATGAAAATGTACGCGGTGTCGCGTATTATGTTGAACAACTGGATTCCCAATCTGCAAGTCTCTTGGGTCAAAGAAGGCCCTAAACTCTCCCAGACGAGCCTCATGGCGGGTGCCAATGATTTTGGAGGAACGCTCATTAACGAAAGTATTTCCACGGCAGCCGGCGCCGGGTATGGTCAACTGATGAAGCCGGCTCAGTTCCGAGATCTGATTCGTGAAATGGGGCGAGTCCCGGGTGAACGATCGACCACTTACAAAAAGGTCAGAATCTTTGAGACCGAGGAAAACCCTGTGGATCTCTTAGATGAGGTAGAACACCCTGAGGAGCAATTCGGGTCTTATAGCCAGCTCATACAGATGAAGGAGAACCGTTTTAGAAGCTTCTATCGCGTTCGGAAGAGCTCCTAGCTAGTGTAGAATTCAGCTGTCAATAGCTGAAATTCCGAAGCCCCCCTCTTCTTCCGTATTCTATTTGCTGGATTCGGTTTTCTGAATGTTTTCATGAAAGGTAACCCAGCACAATTTGAGGTTATGGGAAGCCGACTCGGATTTCGCATTGATGCCGAAGGACGGGAAGGTCTCAACCTTGTATGGAAATGCGGGGGTTTCCCTACCTTTCTCTGTTTGGGTATCGCCGCTGGTCTCCTCTTCCTCTCTGTCCCGATCCTGGAGGCTATCCGACAGAAAGGGCTCCAAGGCCCGGCCGGTTCCCTATGGTATTTTCCCATCATGAATTTGATCCTCCTAGGCATTTCCCTGTTCCTCTTCTCCCTTAAAAGAAGCATCAGCTTTCACAAAAAGGAGCAGAGAGTTCTGCTCCGTAAACGGAGTATCTTTCGTACTACCGAGCTTTCTGTGAACTATGATGAGGTGCAAGCGTTACAGCTGGAGAACGATGAGGTCTATAGCGGTTTTGCTGTGGCCGGTTCTTCCGCAGCCCAGAAGTATCCCGTCCCTTCGCTACGCCTGGTTCTCAGAGAAGGGGAGTCCGTTTTACTCGATCGCGGGGGTTTAAGAAGGCTCGAAACCCTTGGCAAGCATATAAGCGAAGCCCTCGGAAAACCACTGCGCTCCCCAGGAGTTCGATCACCATAAGCTTGGGCTGGAAGTGATCTCAACTCACTTACGGCCTGCGGCCTGGTACCCTCGAAAGATGTAGGCTTCGTCACGGTCCCGTTCTTAGGATTACTTTTCGGATAGAGGGTTCGGTGCAATTGATTAACCGCTTTCTTGACCCCATCAAGAACCAGATCTTCGGCTTTTAACCATCTCGCCCCCCTTTGGGTGAAGTCTCCCAGGCTAAGAAGATTTTCGGTCAGACCCTTCTGGGTTTCCTCAAAACGGGCGGACCAAACCACATCTCCCCGTTTTACATCCCATAGGTTTAGAACAAAGGATACCGACGCCGGACGCTTGGCACCCCATTCTTTTCCAACCCTTTCACGATAGCGAAGGAGCCGGCCAAACAACACAGCATCGGCATAAACGAGATTCCCAAGTTTTTTGGCTTGTGCAGCTTCACTGCCATCTGGAATGATTGGCCCTACTTCCCTCACTTCCCGATCTGAAACGATCTCCCACTGAGGCAATCCAGCCATCGTAGCGTAAAGATGGCGGTTCATGATGGAAGCGGCCTCTTTCCCCTTATCGTTAATATCCCGAGCATGACGGGTAGCGGCAGGGGGAACGGTGTTCTTTTTACCGACAGGGGGTGTACCTAGCTTATTCGGTTTAGATGGGTTAGCCCTTTCCGTTAGGGGGAGAATAGCAATCCGCCTAATATTTCTTTTTCTCAGGTCGGTGGATTGTCGGCTCTCAAAATTTCCTGGCCCTAGAGTGCAAGATGAGACACAGAAAAGGGAGAACATGAATCGAAACAAAATTTTCGAATAAAGCGGTCTCACCGGCCTTTTCAGATGCACCAAACACCTTTCCGACATACCCTGTTTCCTCAGCTCAGAAGCGTCCTTAAGGATAGTTCTTTTAATTGGCTTGGGTCCACGGGTGACGGCGCATCCGTGAGGAGACAAACCGCCCTCTGACTCTTCGGAAATGCAATGACGTCCCGTATGGATTTAGCACCGCTCAGGATCATTGAGAGTCGGTCTATACCAAAGGCAATACCCCCGTGAGGAGGTGCACCAAAACCCAGTGCTTCCAGGAAGAACCCGAATTTTGCTTCTGCCTCTTCCCGCCCGATACCTAATAGCTCGAGAATTTGTCTTTGCAAACCGACCTGATGGGTACGGATACTCCCTCCGCCGATTTCCACTCCGTTCAAAACTAGATCGTATGCCTTCGACCTCACTTTCGATGGTTCCTTCATGAGGAGAGAGACATCCTCTTCCAGGGGTGCGGTAAAAGGATGATGAACCGAGATGTAACGTTTTTCCTCAGTATCATATTCCAAAAGAGGAAAATCAGTGACCCAAACTGGAGCATAGTTTTTGTCCGTAATCAGTCCCATTTTCTCTCCGAGACAAAGGCGAAGATTGGCTAGCGCATCGTGGACCACCTTTATCATATCAGCTACAAACAGAATGAGATCGCCACTCTTTGCCGATGTGAGATCAAGTATGCCCCTGCGCTCCTCCTCAGAAAATAGTTTAACGATAGGCGACTGCCACTCCGCCTCGGCGAGCTTAATCCATGCTAATCCCTTAGCTCCGTATTGGCCGACAAATCCAGTCAATTCGTCCAACTCTTTTCGAGAAAGACGCGCGCCCCCGGGTACGCTGATGCCTTTGACTACGCCTCCCCTTTCTAATACCCCCGAAAAAACCTTGACCCGGGAGCCCTGAAATAGAGATGAAAAATCTTTCAGTTCAAGTCCAAAACGGATGTCGGGCCGATCCGTCCCATAGCGAGCTATGGACTCATTCCAGAGCAACCGGCGAAATGGCTCCTTAAGATCGATCCCTTTAAGGTTTTTAAATAATAGCGTCATCATCCCTTCAACGACAGCGATAACATCTTCTCGTTGGACAAATGACATTTCCAGATCCAGCTGGGTAAATTCCGGTTGCCGATCTGCTCTCAAGTCCTCGTCCCGAAAGCAACGCACGATCTGAAAGTAACGATCGATTCCTCCCACCATAAGAATCTGTTTGAAGAGCTGCGGCGACTGCGGCAGCGCGTAGAATTTACCCGGATAAATACGGCTAGGGACAAGGTAATCCCGGGCTCCCTCAGGGGTGCTTTTGGTCAATATAGGTGTTTCAACTTCAATGAATCTAAGACCATCTAGGTAGTCTCGGATCAATTTTGACAGGCGATAACGTAGCAGGAGATGCGCTAAACTCTGAGAACGTCGGAGATCGAGGTAGCGATATTTGAGACGGGTGTTTTCATTAACTTCAGCTTCGTCCTCAATCGGGAAAGGAGGAACTTGCGAGGCATTGAGGAGTCTCAACTCCTCGACCAAAAGTTCTACTTCGCCGGTAATGATATTCGGGTTGATGGTTTCCACCGGACGCCTTGCCAATAAGCCACGTACCGCCAGAACGTCCTCGGTGCGGATCTGCTTGGCCTTTTCATGGGCGGCCTGATTTGTTTCAGGATTAAAAACAACCTGGATGATCCCGGTATGATCCCTCAGGTCAATGAAGATCAACCCTCCATGATCACGCCGGCGCTGTACCCAGCCGGTCAAGATCATTTCCTGGCCAACGGCGTCAACCCCGAGTTCTCCGCAATAAGAGCTTCTCTTCCACTCCCCCAGATGATCCGAGAAAACCCGCTCCATAGTTCAACCTCTCACTTTTTGTACCGAAAGCATTCCCTCAACGCTATCCAGGCTTACCTCACACTGGTTTTTGGTATCCATGTCGCGGAGAATACCTTTCCCCTTTTCGAGTTCCTCGTCGCCGACGATGAAACTAAATTGGGCCCGCAGCTTATCCGCTCGCCGCATCTGACGCTTGAGACTTCTTTCCTCTCCCTCTATCTCGACCCTCAACCCCTTCCGCCGTAATTTATGAACAACAGGAAACGCCCAGTTGCAGGCGCGTGTTCCCACCCATACGAGGTAGAGATCAGGACGCGGAGGCTCTCTTGTTTCCTTCATTCCCAACAACAACACTAACCTCTCCATCCCCAACGCAAAACCGACCCCTGGGGTAGGAGGACCTCCCAGCTCTTCCACCAGCCCATCATAACGCCCACCCGCAGCAACGGCGTTCTGCGATCCCAATCGATCCGTAGTCCATTCAAATGTGGTACGGCAGTAATAGTCCAACCCACGCACCATACGAGAGTTAAGCCGGTAGGCTACACCGGTATCCTGAAGCGATTGTTTTACTTTCCCGAAATGATCCCGGCAGCCATCACAGAGAAAACCGAGAATTGATGGCGCCTCTGCCGTAACCTTCCGGCACGCTTCCTCTTTACAATCCAACACGCGCAACGGGTTATGCTCCAGTCGCTTCCTGGAATTTGCGCACAGTCGCTGTTCTCTCCTTTGGAGAAATGCCAACAACGCACGACGATAGCCGGGACGGCACTGCGCGCACCCCAGAGAATTAAGCTCCAGTATCAACCCATCCAGTCCAATCCTGGAGAAGAGATCCTTCAGGAGCAGAAGGATTTCGGAATCTACGAATGGATCACTCCTCCCCAATACCTCGGCGCCGATTTGATAAAACTGCCGTTGTCTACCCTTCTGGGGCCGCTCGCGGCGAAACATCGGGCCAAGATAAAAAAGCTTTCGCACTGCCTCCGCCTGATATAGTTTGGCCTGGACATAAGCCCGAACGACGCCGGCGGTGCCCTCCGGCCGGAGAGTCAACAGCGAACGTTTTTCGCCCTGGTCCGAAAAGGTATACATCTCCTTTTCCACAATATCTGTGGTTTCGCCGATGGATCGACTGAACAGTTCTGTCTTCTCCAGGATCGGAATACGTATTTCGGAAAAATTGTACTCCCCGAACACCGCACGTGCGTTCACCTCAACAAACTGCCACGTCTCGATCTCGCCCGGCAAGATATCGGAGAACCCTTTGATCCCACTGAATTTCATCGTTTCAACCGTAAAAGCCTATTCCCATAAACCATATAAGATTATAAGAGTCAAAGACACTATAATAAACCGGGGCACACCAGAACCCCACCGTAAATAGCCGATTTCTCCGACCTCGAGACAGTCCGCGAGATCATTCAACAGTTAGCAGGGCTGACCACTGTTCTTTGTTAGGGATCAACGAATAAAGACAGATGTGGTCGTTGACACAAATGCCTGTCCGCTATATAGCCATCACCAATGGGTATGACGCGGTCCGTCATTGGAACCTTCAACCGTGTGCCGATACAGGAAAGGAAGTGCTTCTGGAACGGGGGGCTAATCTGAGAGGATCCTCCTGTCAGAGCCTGGACCAAGTTTATCTCGACTGCGAGATCTCCTGATAATCTAAGGAGGGAGAAACGATGGCAGGAAAGGAGAAGATCCGTATCTATTATCGTGCAGCCGGCCATGTGCCGTTATGGAAAGTGATGGAGGAGTGCCGCTTTTTGGAAAAACGCGGGCTAGAGATGGAACTGGGATCATTGGAGGGTAAGCGCGTGAGGGCTATGGAGAGGTTGAGGGTGGGCGATCTCGATATTATATCCGGGAATCACCACAACCTCTATGCATGTCGTGCATTGAATGGTGATCCCTTTGTCCATGTAGCCCAGACCAACAATATCTGGAAAGAACATTGGTTGGTAACCAGGAATGGCATTGGGACACTCAGCGGACTTAAGGGCAAACGAATTTGTATGGAAGATTTTGAAAGCCACAACGGTCTCAGCGTCTGGCTCTATCTTCACCAGCATGGCCTAAAGGAGGGAAGGGATGTGATGTTGGTGAACGGCGATAAGAGACCTATAGACAGGGTTAAGAAAGTGATGGCCGGCGACTATGATGCGACTTTCGTCCGGGCAGTAGAACAGAAACAAGCTAGAGTTCTAGGGGCCCACGTGACCGAGGTTCCGACGATACCGATGATCGAGGGAGTGACCATTACCACCACCACAACTTATGTCAAAGGTCATGACGAAGAAGTGCGAGGGTTACTTCTAGCGCTCGTGGATGCGATCCACTTTTTCAAGAAACGTCGCGAGGATACCCTAGAGATTATAAACCGGACCTGCAAAAATGTATTAAAATTCCAATCCGTAGAGGAAATGGAAAACTTTTACGAGAATCAATCCAATTCGCTGGACTCGAAGCCTTATCCGACCCTAGCCGCGATACAAAATGTCTTCGCTCTAGCGGTAAAAATAAAACCGGAGATTAAAGATTTTAATCCGTTAACGATGTGGGATCTTCACCATCTTCGGGAGATCGACGATACGGGCTATATCGATCGTCTTTACTCGTGACGTTGGCACCCTAATCTCAACCCATTATTTTGACAAGGATGTGGAAAAGGCCAAGAGATAGCCGGGATACTCTTTACAACCAATGAAGACCATGCGCAGATTCACTACAGCAAAGAAGACTGACGAAGAGAAAGCACTTTCCCGTGGTGCGGGGCCGATAAGACCAAAATCTAGGCTGAAGAGGCATCCATGCCAAGCGATCCTAATAAAAAGATGACTGAGCGCGCATTTGTACGCGGCGAGGCCTTCTATGACACCTGGCAACAACAAGAAGGCATCCCTATCTATAAGGTCTTCCACGTGGACAACCTGGAGAAAGTAAAGCTGGAGCCATGGCATCGATTCGGTGGCAATGGGGCTTTTATCAACCTGGCAGACCCCCATATCACGGCTGCAGCGATTCTAGAGATTCCCCCTGGCAAAACCCTCAAAGCAGTGAGACATCTATTTGAGACATGGGTCTTCGTGGTGGCTGGGCACGGCAAGACGACTTTTGAACAGAACGGTTATCCGACACGAGCCCTTGCATGGAAAAGGGGCTCCCTTTTTGGACCTCCACTGAATGTACGCTACCAGCACCAAAACTCCGACCCGCAACATCCCGCTCGTTTGTTGATGGTCAGCAATGCCCCTCTCACTCTTAGTCTATATCACAATGAAAAGTACGTATTTGACAATCCATTTGTCTTTGACGATCGCTACAAAGGGCAGGAGGATTTTTTTTCGCCCGAGCCAGCGTATCTGGGGGGACGTGTTGCCAGGGTCAACTTCATTCCAGACACCCTTGAGTTCCAGTTAATGCAATGGAAACGACGCGGGATAGGCGCAAAATCGTTCCACCTTTCAATGAGTGATCATACCATGGCCGCCCACCTCTCAGAATTCGAGGTCGGTACCTACAAGAAGGGTCACCGACATGGGCCGGGGGCTCACGTTATCATCCTGCGTGGGAGCGGGTATTCCCTTCTTTGGCAAGAGGGGAAGGATCGCGTACGCGTAGACTGGAAGGAGGGAAGCATGTTCGCGCCCCCCGAGTGGTGGTACCACCAGCACTTCAACACAGGCAGGGACCCCGCTCGATACCTGGCCTTGCGACGTGGTGGTAGTCCGGAACATCGGCTTAAGATCGGCATGCAGGGCGGAAACAAGCTCGATGCAGCCGAACAGATCGAATACAAGGATGAAGACCCTGCTATTTACAAGACCTACAAAGAGGAATTGCAAAAAAACGGCATAAAAATCCGGCAAATGGGGGGTTAATTCGGAGGAAGGAACTTCTTAGTTTTGTGTTGTTTTAAGCGCCTCGTGGGGTGAAACGATCTCCTTGTAAAACCCCACTAAAAGCCATTCTCTAGCCGATAGGCTATGCGGTGCAGGAGTGCCTTGACCTCGAATGGGCAAAAGACTTCACCCCGGAGACATTGGCCTACCTGGCGATTGTCGGGTCGCCTGGTGCACGGTACATTACGCTGGGCCAAAGCCCTGGGGTGAAGGAAAGGACGATATGGCGCCAGGGACGCGGCATAGGGATCAGTGCTATATTCAACATCGTTGCCGATTACAGCCTCACCCTACTTTAAAGATCCGAGTGGAAACTTCTTAGAATTTAGCGTACCGCGTTGACCTTGCAAGGTCTGGAGGGCATTATGGCTGAACTCTACCCCTATCCCCGTTTTTCCCTTGCCGAACGAGATCGAAGATGGAAGGCTGTGCGCGAGCTCATGCGCCGGCAAGAAATTGACGTCATCGTCGCACCTCAGAACACGGGCCATTCCACCGACTTCCAGTCGAACAGCCGTTATCTCACTCACTGTGGAGGCGGAGGAGACGCCGACATTGCCGCTGTCTTTCCTTTGGAAGGAGATGTAACTGCCATCGCTACCTCCGCTGCCCCGCGTTGGCCTACAGTCCAGGAGTGGACCCGTGATGTGCGTGAGGCCCGGCGTAACTATGGACGCATTGTCGTGGAACGGTTGAGGGAGCTCAAGGTCGAGCACCGCCGCATCGGCATTATAGGTCTCGGGCAGGTTGAAGGGACACGGACACCCGAAGGGACAATACTCTATGGTACTTGGAAGCAGATTCACGAGGCCTTTCCGCACGCTGAACTCGTGGATGCCACACCTATCCTTACGGAAGTTCGGTATGTAAAGAGTCAAGAAGAGATTGCGGTTCTGGCGAGATCCATGGAAATCGTCGAACTCGCCTACCGGGCCGAAATTGAAGCGGCCCGGCCAGGAGTTAAGGATTGGGAGGTCTGGGCGGCTACTCAATATGCTCTTATGCGTCATGGTTCGGAGATGCCCGTGCACTGCAACTGGGTTTCCGGAAAGAATCCCAAGAGGACTCTTACACGACCCAGCATGCGTATTCTTGAGACAGGTGACCTCATCATCAACGAGGTGGAGGCATCATGGATCGGCTACCGGGCTCAGGGCGTGCAGCCGGTATTTGTTGAGGTGGCCGATCGTGTCCACAAGGAACTGATAAAAGTGCAGCGTGCGATGTTCAATCATGTCCAGCAAGCATTAAAACCAGGTGTCACCGTAGGGGAATTAGCAGAGCTTATACACGTGGCCGTTGAAAAGGCGGCGCCGAAATCAGGCCCTGCCGCCGGTGCTAAAGCAAAGCTTACCATGCATGGTCGTGGCGCCGGCGACGATGGCCCCATCATTACAGGTCACGCACGGAGCCCAAAACAGCTCGGCGTAGCCCTGCAGGAAAATATGGTCTTCATTTTCAAGCCCTCGGCGATATCGGCAGACGGCAATTGCATTTGTACTTGGGGTGACACGGTGGTCGTCACGACCAAAGGTGGCCGTAGACTTGGAAAAAGGCCCCATGATCTCGCGGTAGCCGGTGCATGACCCTACAAGGATGCTACGGTAATCCATTCAGAGGAGGCCGAGATAAAAACTTCAAGCGACTCCTATCGCGTCATAACATTAGGCAAGAACGAGGACAGGTTCTCATTTACCAAGTGAGGATGCCTCCCTACAATGTACGGGGAAGACTTGCGTAAAAACAACACACAGATATGCCGGCTAAATTCTCCTAGAGGCTTCATAGACCCTTGAATGAGCCATCTCGGCCGAACAGACACCTGACTTTCCAGAGACCTTCGTATCAGTTATGGATTCATGAGTAGATTAAGGTCCCCATGAGAAAGCTATTAAACTGGGATTCAGTTTTCCTATTCTCTGTGGTCCTCATCATTATTTACTTAACCATCATCCCTATACTTGTAATGATCATGGGCAGCCTGCAGAGCGGCCTGCCTGGAAGTTGGACTCCCCTCACCTCACAAAACTACGTTGAGGCCTTTGGCAACTCCGCCCTGTACTCGACGATCCTAAATACCCTCGTCTATGCGATTGGATCGGGAGTTATGTCCTTTACGATAGGAACCTACCTGGCCTGGCTCACAGAGCGCACCGATATCCCTCTAAAGGGTCTTGTCTACAGTTCGGTTGTCACCGCCATGATGATCCCGGGCGTCTTGTTCACGATATCCTGGATCCTGCTAATCTCCCCTAAGGCAGGCCTTATCAATGTGTACCTGAGGGATCTATTCGGATTTACCGAGGGACCTCTCGACGCCTATGGGATGTTGGGCATGATATCGGTTTCCGGTATTGATGACTTTTACACGCCGTTCTTGTTTATGGCTGCCGCCTTTCGCTCCATGGATCCAGCTCTGGAGGAAGCATCGATCATTGCCGGAGCCGGTATGATTACGACTTTTTTCCGCGTCACCCTGAGATTAATGCTCCCCGCTGCGTTCGCTGTATGGCTTCTGATCTTTATCCGCGGCCTGGAGGATTTTGAGGTTCCAGCTTTGCTCGGCATTCCCGTTGGCGTACGCGTCCTATCTACGGAAATCTACCTCTCTGTACGCCGGCCGCCAACGGATTTTAATATGGCAGCCACCTTCTCTATGTTCTACTTGCTCGTAGCCATAGTGGGACTTTTTTTGTACTTTAAAAGTACGCGATTCTCAGAAAGATTTGCGGTGATTTCAGGAAAAGGTTTCCGCCCAAGGATCATTGGCCTAGGAGCTTGGCGGCTTCCCGCCATAGCTAGCGCCCTGCTTACCCTGACCGTTACGGTTTACTTGCCGCTGATGGTCTTGACCTGGACTTCGTTCTTACCCTGGTACGGGCCACCCTCTTGGGAGATGGCCCGGGCAATCACGCTTGAAAACTTCTATTGGCTGGCGAGAGATAACTTGATACTCTCGTCGTTGAAAAACAATTTCATCGTTGGACTTTCCGCGGCGGGATTGGCAACCCTTTTCGCCTCCGTAGTCGCGTGGGTTGTAACACGGACGAAAATACCTGGCCGGAAACTTCTGGATGGCTTAGCTTTCTCCGGGACTGCCTATCCGAGTATGGTCCTGGGATTAGCACTCATCTGGTTCTATTTGACTGTGCCTATCCCGGTATACGCCACTCTTTGGATCTTAACGATTGCCTACGTTACGAAACGATTGCCGGTGTCGGTGCGGATATGTTCCGCTGTCATGATGCAGGTACACAAGGAACTCGAAGAGGCGTCGGAAGTTTGTGGGGCAAGCTTTCTGCATACCTTTGTTCGCGTGATCTTGCCCCTTCTGATCCCTGGCCTTTTTGTGAGCTTCGCTATGACATTGACCATAACCTTTAAGGCCCTGTCCCTACCTATTCTCTTAAGTCACGCTGGGACTGAACTTTTGCCGGTACTCATTTTTGATCTTTTTGAATCCGGACAGTATCCAAAGGTGGCGTCCCTCGGCGTTGCTACCATAGTCCTTATTACGTGTGTAACACTAGCATGGAGATTCACAAGACATCGATTGGGGTTAGGACTGACTTCCTCAGGTGGTTGAAAAGAAACGATAAAGGAGGAGAGTGATGAACAAGATGGACAAATGGATAATAGGGGTTCTAGTTTTTCTATTCGGCCTACCCCAGACCGGCCGGGGGGGCACCGAGGACGTTCTCAAATCCATAAGTCTGTTGTCTCCCACACAGCGACACGAGCAACTCATCAAAGGGGCCAAGAAGGAAGGTGAGGTATTGCTCTATTCCTCCTCGGGCTTTGACGAGGTTAAGGCCATCTCAAGACTCTTCAGCAAAAAATACCCTTTTATAAAAATTCGCTATCTCAAAAAGGGAGGTTCACAGCTTTTCAAGGTTTCCTTGCTTGAATTTAAGAGCGGTAAGTTTCTAGCCGATGTCTACTGGGCGGGGACCAGCACCTTGGGGCCAATCATTAGAGAAAACGGAATGGTTACCCGATATCTCTCACCTGAGCGGAAAGCGATTCCCGTTGAGTTCATGGATAAGGAGGGGCTATGGACAGGCTCAAGGGTGTCAATAGTCACATTCACCTATCATGCAAAGAGAGTGCCGCCGGACAAGGTTCCAAAAAGGTATGAGGACCTCCTCGACCCCTTCTGGAAAGGCCAGCTTTCTGTCGATACCAATCCGGGCCGTTGGACTCGAGTGCTCGTCGAGCGAATGGGTTGGGAAAAAGCAGAGGAGTTCCATCGCCGGTTGGCTGCCCAGAAACTCCTGCTCTTCCGGGGAAGAACTGCAAGGACTCAGCTCATTTTGGCCGGGGAGACGCTAGGAACTCTGGATATCAACGCCGACAACGTCGTTGAGCTGAAAGGGCAAGGGGCCCCTGTGGAATATGCCCTCCTCGATCCTACGATTTTCTCGATTACTTCGGCAGCTTTGCCCAAGAGATCTCCTCATCCCAATGCGGCGATCCTGCTCTATGATCTCATCATTGGGAAGGATGGGCAGGAGGAGTTGGCTAAGGAGAAGAATGTCCCGGTCCGGAGAGGAGTGAAGATCGTATCGCAGGAGCTTGCCAAGCGATACAGAGAAATCCGAGCCAAGAAGAAGTTTGTGGTTCAGTCGCCAGGCAACTACGATCCTGAACTGGATGAAAAATATGATCGACTCTACATCAAAACCCTCGTGAGAAAGTCAAGGTAATAAATCAGGTTACTATGCCTCTCTACCTTTCTTACGAGGACACGACCCGGCTTGACATCAAGATGAGAGAAGTTCTCGATCTCTTCGAAGAGGCTCACAAGTTGTTAGCTGCAGAGCAAGGTGTTTATACCCCGAGAACTCGGTTGGTTTATCCTTCTGTTTCTGGAAAAGGACAGGGTCGACCGTGGAAACAAAACTTACGAATTCTACCTGCGATCCTTGCCGGATGGGGTGCCGGCCTTAGAGTCGGTGCAAAAAAAGCACGCGAAAAAGGTAGCGGCGGCGGTTTACTGGTCTTCTTCGATTTTGAAACCATGAAATTGAAGGCTATGATCTCGGATTTTCTGATCCACGGTCTACGAAGCGGGGCACCTGACGGTGTAGCAGCAAAATATCTCTCTCGGGTGGAATCGACTACGCTAGGAATCATTGGTTCGGGCCGCATTGCCCAGTGGGCCACACGAGCCGTCTGCGCGGTCAGACCGATTAGAAATATAAAGGTGTTTAGTCCAACCCCCGGTCACCGGAAGGACTATGCCAGAACTATGGAGCAGAAATTGCAGATCCAAGTCTCAGACTATGCAAGTGCTGAACCCGTGGTGAGCAACTCACATGTTATCGTAACGGCAACAAATACAACGACTGGCCCTGTTCTTAAAGGCGAGTGGCTTACTCCGGGATGTACCATAATCTGTAATACTCCAGAAGAGCTGGACGTGAGTACTATCAGATGCGCTAAACGAATAGTTGTGGGTTTAAGGGAAGAAGTTTTTTCGCATACACCACCGTATCAAGCAATCACGGACCTTCTCTCCTCCGGAGAAATAAAGGAGGCCGACCTTTCGCTCGAGATTGGCGATATTATCATGCAGAGAAAACCAGGCAGAACATCAGAGGACGAAATCATTGCCTACTTAAACCCCGGCTGCGGGATTTATGACGTTGCTATAGCTGCATATGTGTTTCGCAAGGCAAAGGAGCAAGGACTAGGAACTTTCCTGCCAGCCTGAGTGACGAACCGGTTAAAGTGTAAACAAGTTGCCTAAGGAGGAATCATATGATTGGAGTCGAAACGATAGATCACGTAGCCGTTCCCGTAGTAGATCTTCCGCGGGCCGAGGCGCTCTACATGGACTGGCTGGGTCTACGCTTAAAAACGAGAAGAAAAAACCTCGATGGTTCACCGCGCCAGACCTATGTCCTCGCGGGAGAAAACATTATCGGGCTACATTTGCCTGGTGTCCGGGCAGGAACGTCACCGACCCAAGCCCCTCGTGTAGCCATTGCCGTAACACAGAAACGTTTTGATTCTATACTGAATCGACTCAAGCGGGAAGGATACCCTTACCATGGCCCCTCCCGCCATGAACCCCCATCACCGTTTCTTTGGTCGGCTTATTTCTTGGACTCGGATGGGAACTGGATGGAAATCTGTGTCAGGGAAAATCCCCCTCAACCTGAATATCTCAGCCATATCGTGGTGGAAACTCTGGATCTGGAGAAAGCCTTGGTGTTTTATACCCAGGCTCTTGGAATGCAAAAACCGGTGGAGTGGTTCGGAGAACACTTTCTCCAGCTCGCGAAGGGTCAACTTTATGGGCTCAAACCGGTCGCAAAGCTTTCAGAGAGGTCTCGCCGACATGGCAGGGGATGCCACATCGCCTTTGAAGTGTCGCAAGAGGATTTCGATGAGATGTTTCGCCTGATTTCTAAGTGTGGAGGTTCAGACCAAGGCGACCCTCGAGCCAAGGACGGACTGCGACCTGAGGGTGAAAAGAGTACCTATTTTTTTGATCCTGATAAAAACAGGCTCCAAATTACCGCTACAGTCCCCGCATCCGATGAAATGTTATCCGATGAGGAAAAATGGCGCCGGATCGCCGAAAACAGGGCTAAACAGCGCCGTGGGGTCTCGCGCTTTGATCGAGGAAAAACCGTAAAGGGAACATAGATTAGATCGAAAAGGAGGAACCCCACGATGGTACGGATTTCCACTGTGACCATTTCACTGATATCTTTTCCTAATGGTGCTTTCTCCCTTTTTACTTCAGGCCCTCTCCGAGTACGAGTTTGCCTGTTAACGTCGACTGCCAAAGGTCTCCTCCAATTTCTCGGGAACCTCTACATGCTTCATCAGTGTCAGTCCGCGTACAGCTTGTCGATAAACCCGCTGTCATCAATCCGGCGGAGGTGGTGAAAATCCCACAGTGCAACCGGCTCTACATTCTCTGCAGCCTTATCCAGTCGCACGGCTTCCTCGTATACATTGCTGATGGCTTTTAGCGTGGGATAGAGTTTAGAGACTAAAACCCCTGCGAGTGCATGGTAAAGGTGCGCAGCTGCCTCAGAATCCAGCTCACCGTCCCCCTTGTATTTTGACTGGATGATCTTGACTGACTCTTCCTTATGGTTCTTGAAAAAAGCGATCCCCTCGATCATTCCTCTGAGGAACCTATCCACGATCGCTGAATGTTTCTCAACGAACGACAATCCACTTGAAATGGTGCTAAAAAATACCATGGGCAGACCTTCGACGTCGATGACCTTGAGCCCCATGCGTTGTGCGAACAGATCTTCCGGCACAGTGACAAAGGCGGCATCCACCTTTCCCTCCCGAACCGATTGCCAGGCTGGATACATTCCTCCCCCAACCTTCTGGAGTTTGACGTCCCCTCTATCCGTATCCAAGCCCTGTTGCTTAAGAAAGAGCCAACTGTTAAGACTGGGGTGAGTTCCCTTGGTCCCCACGACCTTCCCTCTTAAATCTGAGACCTTGGAAATACCAGAATCCGCCTTAACCGCGAGGCGGTGGCTCAAAAGATTAACCGTCTGCCCTAAATAAACCCACTTATCCCCACGGGTGCGCATCGCATAAGTTGAAACATGGTTTCCACTGACAAACTCGACACTGCCGTTGGCTACTCCTTGGTGGGCATCCTCTGGCAGGATATAATCTTCATATTTCACTTCAAGCCCGTGTTTTTCCCATGACCCCGACTCCGCCACAACGTGTATCAGAGCAAGATGACTTTCGGAGCGATAGGGGAAGTGAACCTTTTCCATGACTTTTTTCTCCTGATGTCTTAGAGCACAAGCACTAAAAAAGGGCGGTTACCTACCGCTGTGAAACATCGCACCAAACTCTCTGGC
>JBHHYU010000005.1:0-87669 GCA_046757725.1 Binatia bacterium | reverse complement strand
GACCCGGCTACTGATGCAAGAGGAGCTCCAGCGTATGGTGGACTGGAAGCACTCGAGAAAAATCGTCATTTTTGTCACCCACGATATTGAAGAGGCCATCTTTCTTTCCGACCGCGTTTTTGTTTTTAGCTTCCGTCCCGGCCGAGTCATGAAGGACATCACCGTTCCATTCCCGACTCCTCGAACCCTTGAGGTCAAAGAGGATCCCAGATTCATAAAGATCAAACACGATATCTGGGGTCTGCTGTCCGGAGAGGCGCGAAAGGCAATGGCGCAATAAAATGATAGATAGCTTGAGCAGAGTCGAATCAACGGGAACACACTATTCCGCTTGGATCACGCTCCAGTACTTGAGGGTCTGGTCTACCTTTTTAGCGGAGCGGTCCGTCGGATAAACTTCTGGAGAGGTTCTGTAACTGGGCTGCTCGAATGCTGGTTTACTCGACCTACCGTGCATCAGGATCCGTCGAATGGAGCCCATCTTAACGGGTACCTTGGCGCTCGAAATGGCGCTGCAGGATCACTAACGCTCCCGGAGAATTTCGTCTAGTTGTCTCCGTTCTTCTTTCAGGATCCTTTCATGAGAGGCTTTTTGGGTTTGGTGGAGCGGGGTTTTTCCTCTTTCCCAGAATTTTATGTTCTTTTCAAGTTCCGGCCAGTAAATCCATACGCCGAAAGCAAGGCTCCAAATGATCAAGGGGGTTAATAGAAAGAGCAAGAGGAGCTTGAACCACCGTCTCTTTTTTTTCTTTTTTCTTTTCTTCGCCATGATCCCGTCCGGGAGTATGGAGGTTGAGGGCTAGGGTTTGAATGCGAAATGATGAATGGCGTCAATGACCCGGATGGTGCGAGTTTTAGAGCGCATAACAACCGAGCGAGTAGTTGCTCCGCCGGGAAAGAAGTGTACTCCTTTGAGATAGTCGCCGTCCGTTACCCCTGTAGCCGCAAACATGACTTCCCCCGCTGCCAAATCTTCAATTGAGTATTTTTTCTTTATGTCTTTAATGCCCATGGCTTGGGCTCGGTCGATTTCCTGTTGATTTCTTGGCTTTAATCGTCCCTGCATTTCTCCCCCGACACAACGCAAGGCAGCCGCAGCCAGGACTCCTTCAGGGGCCCCACCGATGCCCATTAGCATATCAATTCCGGTCTCCGGCTTTGTTGTAGCGATGGCGGCTGAGACATCCCCGTCACTGATTAGTCGAATGCGAGCCCCTGTCTGCCGGACCTCTCGGATCAATGCTTCGTGTCTCGGGCGATAGAGGATGATGACGGTTAAATTCTCGACTTTTTGCCCCTTGGCTGCGGCGAGCGCTTTAAGGTTTTCCGTAGGACTTTTATCGAGATCAACAATTCCTTTTCCCTGGGGGCCCACCGCAATCTTTTCCATATAGGTATCGGGGCAGTGCAAAAAATTGCCACTATCCGCCATAGCAATAACGGCTAAGGCATTTGGGCCACCATTGGCGCAGATGGTGGTTCCCTCTAAGGGGTCCAGGGCTATATCCACTTCAGGCCCATGACCCGAACCAACTTTTTCGCCGATATAAAGCATGGGAGCCTCGTCCCGCTCCCCTTCTCCGATGACCACGGTGCCATCGATGGAAAGCCCATTGAAGGCCTGCCGCATCGCATCCACAGCGGCCTGATCAGCCGCTTTTTCATCCCCGCGGCCCATAAGGCGAGCGCAGGATAGAGCCGCTGCTTCGGTGACACGAACAACTTCTAATGCGAGGTTTCGATCCATGATTGTTTTCCTCCTATGAGAGCTTCTATCAAGGTAAAGGCCCGTTTGACAACCACCCCGCTTCTCTCCGCATCCCTTTCGTTGAATCCACGGGCCTTGGGCTCCACCCTTTCAGTCGAGGAGAAGAGCACAAAAGGCACCGGATCGGAGGCATGGGTCTTTAGGACAATCGGTGTTGGATGATCGGGAAGCAGGAGCAATTTCCAATCCGGCCAACGATCCATTCCCTTGAGCAAGGTGCCAAGAACTCTCGCATCAAGGTCTTCTATGGCCTTAATCTTTTTTTCAACGTCTCCCATATGACCGGCCTCATCCGGGGCTTCGACATGGAGAAAAATTAAATCTTTTTGTTTTAACGCCTTCAAAGCATACTCCGCTTTACCCTTATAGTTGGTGTCGAGAAAACCGGTAACACCGGGCACCTTGATCCGCTCCAGCCCGGCATAATGTCCAAGGCCGTTAATGATATCTACCGCTGAGATGACCCCTCCCTGAATCCCATATCTTTCCTTGAGGGAAGGGAGTTGTGGCGCTTTTCCTTGCCCCCAGAGCCAGATGGAGGTTGCGACTCTCTCTCCTCGTTCTACACGCTTTTGGTTGACTGGATGCCTGGCGAGGAGGGCCTCGGATTCTTTCATCAGCTCGTTGAGCAACTCCGCACCTTCCCCTTCAGGCAAGTAAGGTTCGGTTTTTTTATCAGTGATGTCGTGTGGTGGGGTAGTCCTCATCGACCCTTTACCCCCACGCCATACCATCAGATGGCGGTAACTGACCCCGGGGTAAAATTCTATATTTTTTCTTCCCAACCGGCGCTTTGCATCGGCAATAATTTGAGTTGCTTCCTCGCTGGAGATATGACCGGCAGTAAAATCCTCCATGATGGTGCCACTCCCATCGCGTCGTAGGGTTACGAGATTACAGCGGAAGGCAATATCCTCCGGATTTAAAGCAACTCCCATACTGGCCGCTTCTAGGGGAGAACGACCGGTGTGATAGAGCGCCGGGTCATATCCCAGAATACTCATATTACCCACATCGCTTCCCGGCGGTAGACCCTCCGGAATGGTGTGAGCAAGACCAAAGACACCCCGTGAGGCCAGCCAGTCCATGTTGGGAGTCGCGGCCACCTCCAACGGAGTCCTTCCACCTAAACGATCCAAGGGATAGTCCGCCATCCCATCCCCTTGCACGATGAGGAGTTTCATTTTCCTGCTTCGCCCTCAAAGAGTGCCGCCAACGCGTTCAGGTCGGGAGGTATGCGGAGCGGCTTGGCAGAATGCTGGATGGCGACGTCCGGATCCTTGAGTCCGTGGCCTGTGAGTGTACAGATCACCACATCGCCTTTACGAAAAAGTCCCTTTTTTTGCTTTATGATAACGCCGGCTACGGAAATGGCAGAGGCCGGCTCAGCCAAAATCCCTTCGCAGGTCGCTAAGAGTTTATAGGTGGTCATAATCTCTTCGTCGCTGACCGCCTCGATGACCCCATTGGAGTCATCCCGGGCTGTTAGGGCAGCTTGCCAGCTGGCGGGATTGCCGATCCTGATGGCGCTGGCCACTGTCTGGGGCTCTTTTACCACTTTACCGAGAACAATCGGTGCTGCTCCAGCTGCCTGGAAACCCATCATTTTCGGAAGTGATGTAATGCGGCCAAGTGCGTGGTATTCTTTGTACCCTTTCCAGTATGCCGTGATGTTTCCAGCGTTACCCACAGGGAGGAAATGATAATCCGGGGAGCGGCCGAGGTGATCGCATACCTCAAACGCAGCAGTCTTCTGCCCTTCGATCCGGTACGGGTTTATGGAATTGACTAAAGTAACAGGAAATTTTCGTGTGGCTTCCTGAACCAGGCGAAGAGCTGTGTCGAAATTTCCCTCCACTTCGATCACTTTAGCCCCGTGGATCATAGCCTGGCTTAACTTTCCCAGAGAGATACTTCCCTGGGGTATGAGAACGTACGCCCGAATTCCCGCTCTTGCCGCATAGGCGGCGGCGGAGGCCGAGGTATTTCCTGTTGAGGCGCAAATAACCGCCCGGCTCCCTTCTTCGATAGCCTTGCTGATAGCCACGGTCATTCCCCTATCCTTAAAGGAGCAGGTGGGGTTCAACCCCTCAAGTTTGAGGTAGAGTTTGATATCCCGATTAATGACACGTTCGAGATTGCAGCAGCGCAAGAGCGGTGTGTTCCCTTCGCGTAGTGTAACGATGCTTTCTTCCTTGTCTACCGGCAGCAAGGCCCGATAATACCGGATCACTCCAGGCCAGATGGAGGAGGATCGTTGCAGGGCAGCTGCGACAGTGCCAGAAAACGTTTTGTCCTTAACTTTCACTTCACGCTCCATATGGGGAGCGCAAAAGGCTCGACGAGGATGTAGTCTTTGCGGCTAATGACCCCCAGAGCATTTTTCAACTGTCCTGTGGTAGTTCGCTCCAAAGTAATAACAAAAGGTAAGATCTCCTGGTGGTCCCGCTGTAGACGATGTTTTTGGACTAGGCCTTGTAGCTCGTCTCGCCCATGACCTAACTGCCAGACTTCAGAGATATTGATTCCGGCCTTACCCAGTGTTTGACAAATATCCCCGACAATGCCGGCACGATCTTTCACCACGAAGCGTACGTAAAATCTTGCCCCGATATGATCCCCCAGCTGAAGGCTCAAGACTCCAGGTCTGACGAGACTGCGGGGGCCAGCCGGAGTGTGCAGCCTTTTACGTGCCAGCTCTACCACATCACCCAGAACGGCGACAGCTGTAGAATTTCCTCCCGCCCCGGGGCCAACAAAAACATAGTTCCAGTCTCGGCTCTGTTTTTGGCTCCCATCATTTTGTTCCCCACTCCGCCTGCCCTTAAAAAAGATTGCGTTCGTGGGGCCGTCAATAGCTGAGAGAAAGTGCTCCTGGGGCACGAGTACCGGCGAGACATAGGCCTGGATAGCACCCCCCTCATTTGCGGCAATTGCCAGGTACTTGATCGTAGCGTGTCCCTTTTTGTCCGCGTACAGGAAATCTATCGCCTGGACTTCTTCTATGCCCTTCCGACAAAGTTCTCCGGGTTTCACGTGGAGACCGAAGGTGACCGCGGCCAGCAGAATCAGCTTTGCCTCGGCATCGACCCCGGTCGTGTCTGACTTTGCGTTCGTTTCAGCATATCCCAGGAGCTGGGCCTCTCGCAGGGCTTCCTCGTACGATTTTCCGCTTTTACCCATCTCCGAGAGAATATAGTTGCAGGTGCCGTTTATGATGCCATAGATGGCTTCCGGTTCCTCAACGGCAAAACCATCTGTGAGAGATCTGATAACAGGTATCCCCCCTCCCACGCTGGCCTCAAACCTAAGTTCTCGGCGGTACTGCTCCGCCGCATCCCAAATTTCCTTTCCGAACCTTGCCAGGACCGCCTTGTCCGAGGTAACCACGGCCTTCCCTTGCCGGAACGCTCTAATGATATAGTCCCTAAAGGTGGAAAGATGCTCCTCTTCAAGACACCCGAGCACCTCGACAATTATTTCGACCTCCGGATGTTCAATGACCTCAAACGGTTTTGTGGTAAATACCGAAGTATGGGAAGGATACCATTTTTTCTTTTTAGGATGAGGGGTATAAATCTTGACGATCTCAAGGCCGATATCATCACCGATCTGACGGTTCACGTCGCCAGAAAAGAAGAAGTCCTGAATGGCCTCACCAACCGTACCTGAGCCCAGGAGTCCTATTTTGACCTTGCGCTGATTTTCCGAGGGTGCCATGTTATCCGCCCGAGCTCGTTACAACTAAAACTATTACTAGGATACTAATGGAACAAACTGAAGTGTTTGAACTATTTTGTTTATATTACCGACCCCTGTTCAACGCCCGTCGGATGTTCCGGACCGCTTGTCGCGTGCGATGCTCATTCTCAATGAGCGCGAAACGAACAAAGGAATCTCCATACTCGCCGAATCCGATACCGGGAGAGACGACCACTTTGGCCTCTTTGAGAAGGAGCTTGGAAAATTCAATGGAGCCCAGGTTTTTCATGCCCTCCGGGATCTCCGCCCAAACAAACATGGTACCTTTGGGGCTTGGAATTTTCCATCCAGCCCGGTCCAAACCATCTATTAATGTATCCCGGCGTCGGCGATATTGCTCTCGGATCTTTGCAACGCAGTCCTGAGGGCCGTTCAGCGCATGGATAGCTGCGATTTGCACGGGTTGAAAGATACCATAGTCGAGGTAACTTTTGATTCTTGCCAAGGCATTTATCATTTCGCGGTTTCCGACAGCAAATCCCACGCGCCAACCTGGCATGTTGTAGCTTTTTGAAAGCGAAAAGAACTCGATTCCCACATCTTTCGCGCCAGGGACCTGAAGCAGACTCGGAGGTTCATAACCATCAAACGCGATATCTGCGTAAGCCAAGTCGTGGATGATAAGAAGAGCATGCTCTGTGGCGAAACGAATAAGACGTTCGAAAAAATCCAGGCTCACCACTTCAGTCGTCGGATTATGGGGAAAGCTAATAATAAGGAGCTTCGGTTTAGGCCAACTCTGCTTGATCCCTTCCTCCAATTGAGAAAGAAAGTTTTCGCTTGATCGCATCGGAATGTTGTGCAGATCTCCCCCTGCGAGGATCACGGAGTATTGGTGGATCGGGTACGTCGGGCTCGGACAAAAGACCACGTCGCCGGGGTCAACGATGGCCCAGACGAGGTGTCCCAAACCCTCTTTTGCCCCGATGGTGACGATCGCCTCCGTATCAGGATCCACTTCTACCTGAAAGCGCCTTTTATACCAATTCGAGATGGCAACTCTGAGCTTATAAATTCCTTTGGAAGCGGAATAGCGGTGATTCTGAGGCTTTTGGGCTGCCTCGATAAGCTTGTTCACTACATGCGGCGGCGTGGGTTGATCCGGATTGCCCATACCGAAATCTACGATATCCTCTCCCCTCTTTCGCGCCGCCAGTTTTAGGTCATTGATAATATTGAATGCGTACGGAGGCAGTCTCTTGATCCGCTGAAAGTCCACCCTAACCTACCCTGCTTATAGTACTGAGCATTGAATTTTGCATTTCATCCCCTGAATGCTACCTTCGGAATACGGAATCATGATTCCTCGTGTTCTTCGCTTTTTCCTCTTGATTCCTAGTTTTATATGCCATCCCTTTAGGCGGTGCAAATGATGCGACACAAAGGGCGAGAGAGTTAGAATTTCCGGTGACCGCCTTCGAATCCTCTATTCTGAATCCTGCACTCCAACTTCGGCTCAGTGTGTTCGTTCTTCCCTCACATTACCCAATACTTCCAAGCTCCAACCTTCTTCCCCAGCGGTGTTTTAGGACCTCCTTCAAAGCAACGGAGTCTTGATGCTGGAGAGATGGATCTTCAGATAACCACGCTAGTGCCTCTCTGCGTGCTTCGAATAGGAGCCGGGAGTCTCGGGCCGGATTAGCTAGACGAAAGTCAGCCAGGCCCGACTGACGGGTACCCAGAAGTTCTCCTGGACCCCGTAAACAAAGGTCAGCCTCGGCGATTTTAAAGCCATCGTGTTCCGTCTCCATAACTCGTAACCGTCTCGATGCTTCCGAACCGCTCAGGGCATAATGCAACAGAAGACAATAGGAATGGTCCTCTCCCCGTCCAACTCTTCCGCGCAGCTGGTGCAGCTGGGATAGGCCAAATCGTTCTGCGTGCTCGACCACCATAACCGTTGCGTTGGGAATATCGATGCCGACCTCAATGACCGTTGTTGCCACCAATATCTGGAAGAGGCCTTCTTGAAAACGGTGCATAACTCCGGCCCTCTCCTCCGCAGCCATTCTCCCGTGGATCAATCCCAGTCGGAAATCTCGAAAGACCTCGCCGGAAAGTTCTTCTGCCATCCGGGTCGCGTCCCGTAGTTCGAGCCGTTCCGAGGCCTCCACGAGAGGATAAACAACATACGCTTGATGTCCCTTTCGAATCTCCTCCCGGACAAGATTATAGACTTTACGGCGTCCTCTTTCATTAAAGAGTTTTGTTGTAACCGGGAGCCGCCCAGGAGGCAGCTCATTGATTGAGGAAATTTCCATATCTCCGTAAAGTACCATTGCCAGACTCCGGGGGATGGGGGTTGCGCTTAGCAGGAGGATATCGGCTTGGGGAGCGGATGGCCCAGACCGCGTCGTGCGACTCGCCAGTCGCTGAAGTGTCATTCGTTGAACGACACCAAACCGGTGTTGCTCGTCGATAATCCCCAGCCCCATGCGAGGGACTTGAATACCTTCCTGGATCAATGCATGGGTCCCCACAACAAAGGCGATCTCTCCCCTATTTATCCGCTGGACGATCTCTTTCTTTGTCTTTCCAGGGAGAGAGCCTGTCAGCAGTGCGATCGGAAGGGCCAATTTATCCGCAAAGTTTTTCAGGTTACGGAAATGTTGCTCGGCCAAAAGCTCAGTGGGCGCTAACCAGACGGCTTGAAATCCATTTTCGATAGCCCTGAGGGCGGCAAACCAAGCCACGATAGTCTTCCCGGAACCTACATCCCCCTGAATCAGCCGTTGCATAGGACGGAAGGACTCCATGTCATGGTAAGTCTCTGCTAAAACCCGTTCTTGAGCCTGCGTCATGGTGAAAGGGAGCAATGCTCGCATGCGCCCGGTTATCGTTGGCACCTCTCGGGCGAAAGAGATTCCATCTACAGAGGTACGGTTTTTTTTTCGTAGGCCCAGCCCGAGTTGTAGGTAAAAAAATTCATCGAATATGATCGAGCGGTGCGCAGAAGAGTTAAACCCGTTAAGAGAGGAAATGTCCGCAGTTTTGTCGGGGCAGTGAATCCGGTCCATTGCCTTCCTGAGATCCATCAATTCGTGCTTACCCACGAGGGCTTTAGGCAGAAAACTGGGAAGTAAAAACCCGTACTCAGCGAGGGCCTCTCCCACCCATTTCCGGATAGCCCCGAGGGAAATCCCTCCGGGTTTAAAGTAGATCGGTAGGATTCTTTTTCTCTCCTTTTCGTCTCTCGGACCAACAGGTTCAAACTCTGGATGGACGAGTCTCTTTTGATCTCCCACACCCATTTCCACCTTACCATGAACCAGGAACACCTGATCTTTTTGGAGTCTCTGCACAAGGTAGGGCTTGGTCTGATACCAGACAAGCCCAAGACCGCCGGTTTCGTCCGCCAGTGTCCCGAGGAGGATCTGCCGCCTCCTTCTGGAAATGTATCTTTTTTCCAAACCGATCAACTTACCAACAAAAGTCTCGTTCTTTCCTACGGTCGCCTGTTTGATCTTTTTGATGTAGCGTCGATCTTCATAACGAAAGGGTAAATGGTAAAGGAGATCCTCCACAGTTTTCAGTCCGAGGGTCTCTAGATGGGCAGCTCTCTTGGGACCAATCCCCTTGAGAAACCGAATCGGGGTCGCGAGGGCGCGTAAACATTCTCCGGCTGGAGAACCGGTAGTCTCATAGAGAGAACCGTAAGTCGGGAGCTGATCGCGGGGAAGCATCTAAAACTCGGAAACTTAGAAAGACGGATTGTCCCTTTCAGGCACCTGATATTCCTGCAATGCCCGCACCTCAAGGCCACGTTTCTTCAGGATTTCGATGCCCTCGATCGCAGCTTCAGCCCCTGCGACCGTTGTAAAGTAGGGGACCTGATAGTCGAGGGCGTTACGACGAAGGTAATAGGAGTCGGCTTGGGAGTAAGCGTCAATCGGAGTATTGATGACGACGGCAATTTTCCCATCTTTGATCGCATCCGCTATATGTGGCTTTCCCTGCTGAACTTTATTGATCAGCTCAACCCTGACACCTTCGCTCTGGAAGTAGGCGCCGGTTCCACGGGTCGCGACGATCTGGAATCCCATCCGATGGAGCTTAATGGCAAGAGGGCAGACCCGCTTTTTATCCCCATCGCAGACGCTGATGAAGACCGTCCCATGGTCCGGCAGACCCATTCCCGCAGCCAATTGAGCCTTGGCAAAGGCGACACCAAAGGAAGTGTCCAACCCCATCACCTCACCCGTTGATTTCATTTCCGGACCCAAGAGCGTATCGACACCAGGAAATTTGCTAAAAGGGAAGACGGACTCCTTCACCGAAATGTGCCTCGGTACAATCTCGGAGGTAACCCCGAGCTCAGCCAGACTCTTTCCTGCCATGACCCGTGCCGCGAGTTTGGCGAGAGGCAATCCGACTGCCTTACTCACGAAAGGCACGGTCCGAGAGGCGCGTGGATTGACCTCCAGAACGTACAGGTCACGCCCTTTAACAGCAAATTGAACATTCATTAGCCCCCGAACTTTGAGAGCCAGGGCGAGAGAATTTGTTTGAAGGCGGATTGCCTGTTGCATATCCGGGTCAATCGATTTTGGAGGAAGGGTGCAGGCGCTGTCACCGGAATGGATCCCTGCCTTTTCGATATGCTCCATAATCCCGCCGATGACCACCCTCTCACCATCTGCCAACGCGTCCACGTCCACTTCTATGGCATCGGCTAGGAATTTATCGATCAGGATCGGATGCTCCGGAGACGCAGCAACCGCATGGGTAATATAACCTCTCAAAGCCTCCCGATTGTAGACAATTTCCATGGCCCTACCCCCCAGGACATAAGAGGGACGGACCAATACCGGATAGCCCAACTGCTCTGCGATCGTCAACGCCTCCTCGTAGGAATGCGCAATGCCGCTGAGGGGTTGCATGATCCCGAGTTGATTAAGGAGATCCTTAAACCTCTCACGATCCTCTGCCAAGTCGATGCTGTCCGGCGAGGTACCAATGACTTTCACTCCCGCTTGTTCTAGAGGTAGGGCTAATCTCAAAGGAGTTTGACCACCGAACTGCACGATTACCCCGTTGGGTTTTTCCCGCTCTACAATATTGAGGACGTCCTCCAGTGTGAGGGGCTCGAAATAGAGTTTGTCCGAAGTGTCGTAGTCGGTGCTTACCGTTTCAGGATTACAATTGACCATGATAGTTTCATAACCGTCCTCCTTGAGGGCAAAGGCGGCGTGTACACAACAGTAATCGAATTCAATACCTTGCCCGATTCGGTTTGGGCCGCCTCCCAGGATCATAATTTTTTTTCGCTTCGTCGGATTCGACTCATCCTCTCTTTCATAGGTAGAGTAGAGGTACGGTGTATACGCGGCGAACTCCGCCCCACATGTGTCCACTGCGCAAAATGCCGCGGACACTCCGAGTTGTAGCCGGAGGGATCGGACTTCACCTTCTTTCCGATCCAAGAGCAATGCCAGACGGCGATCCGAGAAGCCCAGCTGTTTGACCTCAAGGAAAAAATCTCGATTCAGCGACTTAACATTTTTTGCGACCTGCTTTATCCTTTCTTCGGCTGCAATGATTTGACGAAGTTGTTCCAAAAACCATGGATCGATTTTCGTCAGAGCATGGATCTCCCTAACGGATATTCCCATTCGGAACGCAGCGGCGACGGACCAGAGGCGCCTGGCGTTGGGAATTTCAAGCCCACGGTGGATGAGCGTCAGGTCCCCCTTTCGGTTGTTATGACTCAGTGGTATTTTTTCGTCGAAACCGTAGGAGTCGATTTCCAAAGACCGCATCGCCTTCTGCAAGGCCTCTTTGAAGGTGCGGCCGATGGCCATGACTTCCCCAACTGATTTCATCTGAGGAGTGAGGATATCTTCGGCCTTGGGAAACTTTTCAAAGGTAAAACGCGGGATCTTGACAACGACATAGTCTATGGTGGGCTCGAAGCAGGCAGGAGTCTCCCGCGTGATGTCGTTGGGAATCTCATCGAGAGTATAACCGACTGCCAATTTAGCGGCAATTTTAGCTATCGGAAAGCCGGTGGCCTTACTAGCCAAAGCCGAGCTTCTGGAAACTCTGGGGTTCATCTCGATGACTACCAGACGTCCATTCTCGGGGTTGACTGCGAACTGGATATTAGATCCACCCGTGTCTACCCCGATTTCACGAATCACCTTGACTGCGGCGTCGCGCATGATTTGATATTCTTTGTCGGTGAGGGTTTGGGCCGGGGCAACGGTGATGGAGTCTCCGGTGTGGATGCCCATAGGATCAAAATTTTCAATGGGACAGACGACCACTACGTTGTCTTGATGATCACGCATCACCTCCAACTCAAATTCCTTCCAACCCAGAACTGACTCCTCGATCAGGACCTCATGGACCGGGGATCTATTCAACCCCCACTGGACCACATCCTCAAAATCTCTGGGACCATAGGCAATACTACCGCCGCTCCCACCGAGGGTACGAGACGGACGAATGATCAGCGGAAAACTTAGTTTCCGGTGAATTTTCACCGCATCCCGTAAGCTCTTAGCATATTCCGAACGAGGGAGGTCCAGCCCAATCCTTTCCATCGCCTCCTTGAAAAGATCTCGGTCTTCCGCGCGTTTAATGCTTTCCAGTTTTGCCCCGATCATCTCGACGCCGTACTGTTCCAGGATCCCTTGCTCGGCCAGATCCATGGATATATTCAAAGCCGTCTGACCTCCCAGGGTAGGTAACAAAGCGTCCGGCCGCTCTTTTCGGATAATTTTCTCTACAAAATCGACTGTGATGGGCTCGATATAGGTGCGATCGGCGAAGGTGGGATCGGTCATAATAGTGGCTGGATTGGAATTCACGAGAATCGTCCGAAAGCCATCTTGTTTCAACGCCTTTAAGGCTTGAGTTCCCGAATAGTCAAACTCACAGGCCTGGCCTATAACGATAGGTCCGGAGCCGATGAGCAAGATGGATTTTATGTCGGTACGCTTTGGCATGATTTAGCGATCAACTTCCTTAGTACGTTTCTATGAAATACCCGGCTTTTATTTCAGCGAGGGCCTTATCAAGCTGAGAGAGGGGTTGCCTTTTCAGTAAAAGCAGTTTCTCGAAGTGACCACGTCTCTCGCCTCATCTGCCACAGGTTGTGAGCAGGAAATTGATTTTTATCAGACGATTGGGAGCCATCGTAAATCTGTTGTACAAGCCAATGTTTATTAGGTAGTTCCATGGGGTTCTTTAAACTTCTCCATCAGTGACACGAACCTCCGAAACAGATATCCAGCATCATGGGGGCCCGGGGAGGATTCGGGATGATACTGAACCGAGAAAATGGGCAACTCGCGGTGTGCCAATCCCTCCACAGTGTGGTCATTCAGATTGAGATGAGTAACCTCCGCCGCCCCTTTGAGAGAGTCCGCATCCACAGCAAAACCATGGTTCTGGACGGTGATCTCGACCCTACGTGTCGCAAGATCCATGACCGGCTGATTCCCTCCGTGGTGACCAAACTTGAGCTTGTAGGTCTTGCCCCCTAAAGCCAAGGCCATGATCTGATGTCCGAGACAGATACCGAAGATCGGTTTTTTTCCTACCAGTTGCCGCACGTTCTCCCTGGCGTAAGAGACTGCATCGGGGTCCCCGGGGCCGTTAGAGAGAAAAATGCCGTCCGGATTCAAGGACAATGCCTCCGCCGCAGAAGTCCAGGCCGGAACCACCTTGACCTTACAGCCACACTCGGCAAGATTTCGCAGGATGTTCCGCTTTATACCGAAGTCATAGGCCACAACGAAAAAAATTGGATTATCAAAACCTGCGGTCCTGAATCTCGATTGCTTCTTTCCATCCACTGCCTCCCGTTTTCTATATCCTGTTTCCAGTTCCCACCGTCCTTCATTCCACTCATAGGGTTCGTGGCAGGTGACTTCCTTGACTAGGTCTCTTCCAATGAGGCTGGGTAGTGTTTTTGCTTTGGCAACCAACTCGTCCAAATCCTGAGTGGCCGTCGAGATAATCCCCTGTTGAGAACCCTGCTGACGGATATGGCGTACTAGCGAACGTGTATCGATCCCTTCGATGCCTACGATACGGTGTGTTTTCATATATTCCTGTAGAGATTGGCCTGCCCGCCAGTTGCTTGGGCGGGAAGAGTTCTCTTTGACGATGAAGCCTGTTGTATAAGGTCTTTGCGCCTCAGCATCCTCGACATTGACTCCGACATTACCGATCTCTGGATAGGTCATGGCAACCATCTGTCCTTCGTAGGATGGGTCTGTCAATATCTCCTGATAGCCGGTCATACTCGTATTGAAGACGACCTCCCCCGTGGCCTCACCTCTCGCCCCGAAGGATCGCCCGAGATAAAACCAACCATCTGCCAATACGAGTATTGCCTTCATGCCGTAAGGCTTGTCTCTTGAGAAACCGTCGGGGTAACAATGGAATAGGCAACGACCTTGTCCTTTTCGTTCTGTTCCACCTCGCGGAGTTTCACTCGGACCCTTTCCCTTCCGGAGCTTGGTATATGCTTTCCCACATAGTTCGGTTTCACGGGTACTTCTCGATGACCCCGGTCGATCAAAACGGCGAGTCTTACCGATCGAGGTCGACCGGCTTTAAAAATAATGCTAAGGGCGCTCCTGACTGTCCTCCCGGTATGAATGACATCGTCTACCAGGACCACCGTGCGGTCTTTTAAATTGATGGGTGACGGTTCTGAATCGGATGAGGCGATTTTTCTGAGGTCATCCCCGCTACCGTAGATCTCGATTTCACCCAGCTCAATCCTCCGATTCTGCGCCCTCTCCAACTGGGCAGCAATGCGCTTCGCTAGGAATACTCCTTTGGTACGGATCCCAAGGATTAGCAGCCTATCCGGTTCGTGGCTGTCATTGAGAATCTGCTTACCCATCTGCTGGAGCGCATCGGAAATCTGCGTCTCGTTCATGATGTTGCGTTGCGGGCCTATCTTATACGGTTCATATTCCAGTTCTTCGGCCTGTTTAATCGATTCGAAAATCGCTAATTCGCCTTGATTCAGCCACTCCCGGACAATGTCACGGAGGCTGACATCATAAGGACAATAACGTCTGGATTTTGTATGCCCCGCATACCGGATCTTGAGTTGATGGTCACAGTAGTAGCATCGAAGGATCATCCCTGCGCCTGGGCCGGCGAATAGCACTTCGAACCTGGGTCGAGTCGAAGTGAGCTCCGTCCGAGTTACACAGTTCGAGTTTGGACATTGCGGCCCCGTTCGTTCCGGGCTCTCGTAGAGGGGAACTCTTTGCTGCGTTGGGCGTGTTTTTTGCTTTGCCAAGGCATCAAAGAGGAACTTGAGTAGGGCCATCCGGATCGGAACCCCATACGCGGCTTGTTTAAAATAAATTCCCCTACGATCCGCATCCACCTCCTGTGAAAGCTCATCCACCCGTGGCAGTGGGTGCATCACTACGGTATCCTTAAAGCGTTTCTCTTTTAAAAAACGCTTGCCTATCCGGGGATAAGCGCCATCGTTTGCGCTATCTTTTTCCATGCGTTCCTTCTGTTGGCGGGTTACATAGAAAGCGTCAAACTTGAGTCCGGAAACCATTCGCGACAAACGATTTTGAACATCCGCATCAACTTCCGTAAAAAGGGCCAACTGATGAGGTTGGCTCGGAGTCAAATAGACGGCATCGCTCTCCGTAACCACGCCTTGCAGGTCACCCGCGGCCACTGGCCCCAAGCTGTAGTGGTAAACCGACTCCAGCTTCTCAATAACGTATTGGGGAAGCTCCATGCCACCTGCTGCTAAGGTGATCACATTAGCTCCAAACCGCGCCAGGGCATAGATCAAGGAATGGGTGGTTCTCCCGCGTTTGAGGTCTCCGAAGATCACCACGTTCAGGCCTTTAAGATTCCCCTTTTCCTTCTTCAACGTATAGAGGTCGCAAAGGGTTTGGCTAGGATGCTCGTGGCTTCCATCTCCGGCATTAACAACTGGAACGTCGGCATACTCCGCCATGGCCTGGACCGCCCCGTTCCAATAGTGCCGGATTACCAAAACATCCGCGTAACTGGAAACTACCTTTGAAGTGTCAGCAATGCTCTCTCCTTTGGCTGTAGATGAAGCTTTCATATCAGGGCAGCTAATAACAGACCCGCCTAATCGATGCATTGCTGATTCAAAGGAAAGCCGGGTCCGGGTGCTTGGCTCATAAAAAAGAGTGGCCATGATTTTTCCAGTACAGGATCCCACCTCTGGAGCGGCAACATCCCTAGGACCCATAGCGTCCGCCAGATTAAAGATCTCCTCAATCTCTTGGTCGCTAAGATCCGCAATCGTTATTAAGTCCCGTTTCATCAGTTACGAATTTGCTTTAAATTCCTTTTCGATAAAGGGGGCCCCGCTGCACAGCCGTAGTTACCGTAACCTGGTCCAGGCCATCCAATTCTTCAAGTAAAACATTAACTCTCTCCGAATCCTTAACCTGGACATTCCGACCCACGATATCAGCTTTGATCGGCAGTTCTCGGTCTCCCCGGTCTACTAGGATTGCTACGAGGATCTTTTCCGGCTTTCCAATTTGGCTTATGTGCTCTAATGCTGCACGTATGGTTCGTCCGGTGTAAATGACGTCGTCCACCAAGACGACCCTCTTTTCCTCCACCGACACCGGCACATGCATGGGGACAGGCTCCCTTGCCTCCCCTTCTTTCCTAATGTCATCACGATAACGGGTGACATCAATGATTCCTATGGATGGAGGCCTCCCACTTAGGGCTTCAATTTTTCGGGCGATTCTCCGTACCAGGACCGCTCCACGGGAAAGTATACCCACGAGTACGAGCCCCTCTAATCCACCGTTTTTTTCTATAATTTCATGGGCCAACCGATGGACAGTCCGTTGAAGCTCTTCACCGTCAACAATGATTCGTTTCGCCATCGTTTTCACTTAACCAACCGGAGGCAAAAAAAGACCTCCACGGCGCATCGCGGAGGTCTTGGAGTGACTATGAATAAATGATTATGAAATGGCATACGGCCCTTCCCAATCTCGCGGGACTAGGTTAAAAGGCTGTAGATCTTATAGGCCTATCGGGGTTTAAAGTCAAGGATTTCTGATCTAAAAACTGACACCGGGTCTACCAAGCCGGTGATCTCATATCCTCACAGCCTAAGAGCGGATTCTTTCGCGGCACAACTGTACAAAAATATTGTAAAAAGAGGCAACTGTCCGTTCTTCCCTGTTTGGAGTACCACTCGGTTTTTCGTACCCAAGGACAAGCACATCCCCTCGCTTATGAATTGTAAGCAAATTGCCGCCCTGGAAATCGACATACGCGCCAACCGTGCGTAGGAGTTCCGGCAAGCTGTAGAAGTCCGGTATGTATTGTAAATGGCCGCGTCTTGACCGGCCTTTCTGTTCCAGGGATGCTATGTCCGACGCGCTGTATCCCATCTCAGGAAGATCTGGGTTAAGGTGACGCCAATGCCTCAAAACGACCTGAAGGATACTTATATGTCTTGGGGCTTTCAATATCTCCCGAACAAGGCTTGACCTCTGTACCGGCTGTTTTGAGGTTTCATGTACATGCAGCGCGTCGTCGCGGTACTCTAGTTGAAACTCTCCAAGATCTCGTGCCTCCAGCGCTTGCCCGATTGCACGCAGGCTTTGGCTACAGGACGTGCCTAAAAAAGTCATTTCCAACAGCAGAAACGAAGATATAAAAAATCGATCGAAAAGCCATTGACAAATCTTACATCTCTATATTATGCCAGCTACTAGAAATAAGCTAGCGGCTCTTTCTACGAGTCTGCTACTGTGGCTGGAGGTCCAATGAAATCAAGCACATTTTATAATCAGGCGCTGCGGGCGATCGGGCAAGCACTGGAGGCGGAGCGGATGGATGCCTTTGACCTAAGAAGTAGTGGCGATACTTACCTTGTCCGTGGAAAACCGGCTAAGCGGAATCCGCTGCAAGCATTATTGCAAAAGTGGCAAGGCCGGGATCACAGAGAACAAGAGTCTTGGCAGTTAAGTTATTCTTCTGCCGATATCGCACGGCTGGAACAGCTAGGGCGGGGAAACCGCCGGGAAGCACACAGGCTCCCGGATTTTTACAGCCAGTCCAGTATACTACGTACACTAGGGGCGTACCTCGACATGAAGGGGGCCCAGTTACTTCAGGTTTCCAGAAAGGAGCTGACGATCATGATCCTGTACCGGACAAACCGTGGCCACCCGGAATTAGAAGAGCGTTCCATCTCTTCCTTCTATAATCTCTATTTGCAGATGTACCAAAAAAGGCAAAGTGAAACTCAGAAAACATAGAAAAATCGACGTTTCAGATTTAAATCCTTTACCGCACCGGAGAAAAGGGGGTAAAACCTATCATGTTACTACTAGAAGGATCCATACAGTGATGGCTAATAGTATAGCGCAAAATACAGCAGAAGATCCGAGGTCCTTGGCCCTACCGGCAAGTGGATGCTGTTCTAATCCCATCCGGTCCACCACAGCCTCGATGGCTGAGTTAATAAGCTCCACTACTATTACCAAAAGCCAACTTCCGATCAACAAGGCGCGATCAGTACCACTCTTCCCCAGCCAAAGCCCAAAAGGTATAACCAGGACAAGCACGATGATCTCCTGACGGAATGCCGGTTCGTGCCGGAAGGCTGAGCTTAAGCCTGCCACGGAATATTGTGTCGCCTTTATCAAGTGATCTAAGGGCTCAGGTATCTGCATCGGAGATTCACGATCTTGCGAACCGGTGTTCTTGGCTATTAATAGACGACCACCGATCGTATACTTTTACCCTGATGTAACAGCTCAAAAGCATCGTTGATCCTCTCCAGCGGCATCGTGTGGGTTACCATTTCATCAATCTTGATATCGCCTGCTAGGTATTTCTCGACATAGCCAGGTAATTGAGAACGGCCCTTTACACCGCCGAAGGCAGTCCCTCGCCAAACCCTTCCGGTAACGAGTTGAAAGGGGCGGGTGCTGATTTCCTCACCTGCACCTGCGACACCGATAATCACCGATTGCCCCCAACCCTTATGGCAAGACTCCAATGCCGACCGCATGACACTGATATTTCCAATGCACTCGAATGAATAGTCTACGCCCCCATCCGTCAGATCAGTGATGACCCGCTCGATCGGAGACGGGTATTCTCTCGGATCGATCACATCTGTTGCACCAAACTGTCTGGCTAGTTCGAACTTTCTGGGATTGGTGTCAATAGCGAGGATGCGGGATGCCTTTGCGAGTACGGCCCCCTGGATGACACTGAGCCCGATGCCGCCAAGGCCGAAAACCGCCACCGTGGCGCCGGCCTCAACTCGGGCCGTATTCAGCACCGCGCCGATACCGGTAGTGATGCCGCAACCGAGTAGGCAGGCCTTATCAAGCGGGGCCGTTCTATTGATCTTTGCTACAGCGATTTCCGGAAGTACCGTATATTCCGAGAAAGTCGAGGTTCCCATATAGTGATAGATAATTTTACCGTCACAGGAAAAACGCGATGTCCCGTCCGGCATGAGCCCCTGACCTTGAGTGTTACGAATAGCCTGACATAGATTTGTTTTACCAGACCTACAAAATTTACATTCACCACACTCAGGGATATAAAGGGGTAAGACGTGATCACCGGGTTGAATACTCTTGACGCCTGGTCCCACGTCCTCGACTATGGCGCCACCCTCGTGACCGAGGATGGCGGGGAAAACCCCTTCCGGATCCTTTCCTGAAAGGGTGTAGGCGTCGGTATGGCAGACCCCGGTCGCGACGAGCCGTAGCAGCAATTCGCCTTGCTTAGGCCCTGCCACATTGACCTCTATGATTTCCAAGGGCCTACCGGGTTCCCAGGCAATGGCGGCACGCGATCTCACGCTTTTTCCCCGCTCATGTGCTTTTTGCCATCTCCAATTATCGAATAACCCACGATCAAGCCGCTACACCACAAGACGGAGCTGATCGGTTGCTATCGTGATCGTGCGCTTAAAGGACGCACCGGCATCATTGAGGAGCCTTTGCTCTTTTATCCCCGGCTGTAGGTGTGTCAGCACCAGCTGCTTTACCTCGGCCTGATGAGCGATCTCTCCGACAGATACTGGATGGCTGTGACTTCGATAATGATCCGATTCCGGTGGAAAATACATAGCTTCATGGATAAGGAGATCCACCCCTAAGGCGAGTTCTCTCACCGCGTCGCAAGGGGCGGTATCCCCGGTAAAAAAAATCCGCTTGCCGTCGCCTTCCAAAAGGAATCCCAAGGATATCGGTATGGGCCAATGCACGACTTCAGCGGTTCGCAGACTCCACCCCTCACCCTTTACTGTATCTCCGTTCCGCATTTCCGTGACATGGATGGCGATATCACCCTGCGCTCCTTTCTTCCGTAAGGCCGTACGCGCGGCAATATCTATCTTGTAAGCTTCGTTAAATAGGGCATCCGACATGGCTTGTGTACCTGGGGGACCGTACACCTGGAGCTTGTGGCTCCGCCCAAATCGCCAGGAGGTCAGCACAAGCAAGGCATAGTCGGCCACGTGATCATAATGAGCATGGGTCAAAAAACAATGCGTAATGGTCGCCGGAGGGACTCCGACACGCGCCATCTGCTGGACGCAGCCACGTCCGCAATCCAAGAGAATTCTTGCTGAGCCCACATCCACCAGAATAGCCGAACTACCCCGTTCAGGGTCGGGAAATGGACTACCGGTACCAAGAAAACAAATTTCCATGTATACGTCCTTCCGGCGAATTCTGTCCGAAATCGCCTGGTTGCTTCGATGGTTCTTCGTTACATTATCACCCGACGGGACTGGCTAGACGCCCGCCGATCTCTGGAGAATCCGGACCATACCGGTAAGCACGAAAAAGACTATTGGCCGGCCCAGCCCCTTGATAGGGCGCAAAGAACGGACATATATACTCCCAAACGATCTCTCCACCAGCTGTCACCTCAAAAACCCGTCCCATTTGCCCTTCACAGATCAGAGTGTTCCCGTTCGGAAACCGCTGCGCCCCGCTAAGGGACGCGCTGAAGAATGTCCAGAGGGGGGAACCTTGATATTCCCATTGTTTTTGCCCGGTATGGGGATCGACCTCGATCACCCGAGAATGGGGGTTTGTTGCCGTATGGATACCATTAGCGAATAGTAGAATATTCCCGTTTGGAAGCAGCGTGCAGTCGTGCTGGTGACCCCAGGAGTCGTCCCGCATCTCCCAACGGAACCGGCGGCTCTTTCGATCGATAGTCGCAATGAGATTCAACTTTCGAAAACTTATCAGAACACTTCCATCATCCAGGGGCGTGCACGCATTAGCGTGGGCGAATTCATCCCGCCTGCAGGAAGGACACAATTCGTAGCGCTCCACCTCCATGTCTGAGAAGGCATGCCATTCCCATGCCGTCTCGCCTTGAGGCGTAATCTCTCGTATATAATCGCTATAGATCACCCCTTCCCTTTCCGTGCCCGGGCGCCCTCCTTTTACCTGCAGCGAGATCTGAGGTGGCATGGTATCCCATCCAAGGTAGATGGTATTGCCGTTTGCCAGTCTTCGGAAATCGTGGTGCTGGACCGGATCGCGGTACTCCCACACGACCCTTCCTTGCCAATCAACTTCACGAAGTAGTCCCCCTTTACCACTTCGTAAAGGAGGGCCATCTGAAGTACGACCGGCCCAAAGAAGGTTGCCATTTCGAAGCAGATAAGCATAGTTTCCCGGTGTGAGCGGGAAAGCCCACTTATGAAGCACTTCTCCACGAAGACCGATAAGATAGGCAGCTTTCTCAGAAAGTGGAACGATTAGGGTGAAACCGGGAGTCGCCCGCTCACGGTCACAGAACAAAACTCCTACATCACGGTAACGCATATTTTAAAACTAGATCAATGAATCACATGGCCGATGCGTCCCCAGCGGGCCCAATGGTCCTGCCAATCCCAAGACCAGTAGACGATGAAGGCCTTACCCTTAACAGCTTGAAGGTCAACGTAGCCCCAGTAACGGCTGTCATAGCTTTTGTTCCGATTATCCCCCATGACAAATATGTGGTCTTTTGGCACCCGCTTCGGGCCGTAATCCCCATTCATTTGGTATCCGTTGGCCGGCGACTCAGCAGTTTCAAAATAGGCATGCGGATCATTAATCACAACGTTGTTGATATAGACCTTTCCATTGCGGACTTCCACAAGATCGCCACCGACGCCGATCACCCGCTTAATGAAATCTTTAGAATGGTCCTTCGGGAAAATAAAAACCACAACGTCGCCCCGCTTGGGTTTCTTGTATTCCCATATATACTCACCCCAGAACGGAATACGAATTCCGTATTGCATCTTGTTCACCAAAATATGGTCTCCAATCTGGAGAGTCGGGATCATGGAGCCGGAAGGAATCTTGAACGCCTGCACAATGAAGGTCCGGATAAAAAGGGCCAGAAAGAGAGCCATGCCGATCACTTCGACATACTCACGAACGGTTGATTTCTGTTTTCGGTTCACTTCCATGATCTCGTACTATCCTCTCTTAGAGTCTTACACTTTGAGGGCAGCTAGAAAGGCCTCCTGGGGTATCTCCACCCTTCCCACTTGCTTCATTCTCTTTTTTCCCTCTTTCTGTTTTTCCAGGAGCTTACGTTTCCGAGTGATATCACCACCGTAACATTTTGCCGTGACGTTTTTCCTGATTGGTTTGACACTCTCCCGCGCAATGATACGGCTACCCACTGCAGCTTGAATGACCACTTCAAAAAGTTGCCGGGGAATGAGTGCGCGCATGCGTTGGACAAGATCCCGGCCCCGTTGGTAAGCCCTCTCCCGATGAATGATCATGGACATGGCATCCACGACATCTCCGTTGATACGGACATCTAATTTTACCAGATCTGAAGATCGGCGATCCGCCACTTCGTAATCCATGGAGGCATAACCGCGACTGACCGATTTCAATCGATCATAAAAATCCACAACGATTTCGCTGAGTGGCAGTTCATAGAGCAGCATGACCCTCTTGGGTCCGAGATAGCGAATCTCCTTTTGGATGCCCCTTTTTTCTTCACATAGTGTTAATACGCCTCCGAGAAATTCCTGCGGGAGATGAATGGTTGCAAGGATCACCGGCTCTTCGATCTTTTTAATGTCGGAGGATGCGGGAAGTTTTACGGGATTGTCAATAAGGACGGCTCCACCCCGGTGTTTGATGATCCGGTAGATAACTGTCGGCGCGGTGGTAATCAGGCTCAGGCCAAATTCCCGTTCCAATCTCTCCCGGACGATATCCAGATGCAATAAACCAAGGAAGCCACAACGAAATCCAAAACCCAGGGCCTGGGAGCTTTCCGGTTCAAAGGTGAACGCAGGATCATTAAGGCTCAGCTTCTCCAGTGCGTCTCTTAAGGCCGGGTACTGTGCGGAATCAGCCGTGTAAAGGCCGCTAAAAACCATTGGCTTCATTGCCTTAAATCCTGATAGCGGTTGTATCGCCGGTGTAGTTTCAGCAGTAGTGATGGTATCCCCAATACGGGCCTCTCGTATTTCTTTAATCCCAGCCATTAGGAAACCAACGTCGCCCGCTTGCATCTCAGTGATTTCTACGGGCCCGGGAGAAAAGATGCCCAGCCGGGTAACCTCAAAGACCTTGTTGCTCGACATCAAGCGGATGCGCATTCCCTTCCGGACAACCCCGTCAAATAGGCGTATCATCACAACAGCTCCATGGTAAGGGTCAAACCAACTGTCGAATATCAAAGCACGTAACGCATCGGCCGGATTCCCTTGCGGCGCCGGAAAATGATTCACAACCGCCTCGAGGATCGCCTCGGTTCCTTTGCCCTCTTTGGCACTGGCCAAAATAGCCTCAGTGGCGTCCAGACCGATGATATCCTCGATCTCATTCCTGACACGCTCAGGGTCCGCGCTAGGAAGGTCGATCTTATTGATAACCGGAACAATTGTTAACCCGTGATCCAGGGCCATGTAAACATTGGCTACCGTCTGGGCTTCAACCCCCTGGGCTGCATCCACAACCAAGAGGGCCCCCTCGCATGCCGCTAGACTTCTAGAAACCTCATAAGTAAAATCCACATGTCCCGGTGTGTCGATAAGATTCAAGAGATACTCTGTTCCGTTCCTTGACCGATAGCATAGACGAACCGGGCTGGCCTTAATGGTAATACCCCGCTCTCTCTCGAGGTCCATGCTGTCGAGGAACTGATTCGCCCGTTCTCGTTCGCTCACTGCGCCTGTGAATTCCAGCAGACGGTCTGCCAAGGTCGATTTACCGTGGTCGATGTGCGCAATGATGGAAAAGTTTCTAACCTGCTGAGGCCTCATGGGCGAAGCGCCTCACGATAGTAGGCGATGGTTTTCTCCAGTCCACTTTCCAGCCGGGTTTGAGGGATCCATCCCAGCACCTTGGCAGCCAAGGACGCATCTAGAGAACTCCGCCTCTGTTCTCCGGCCTTGGCCGGACCATGGATCGCCTCGACCTTGCTCCCAATTTTATCCCGGAGGAAATTAAAGAGCGTCAGGACATCTGTCTCCTGCCCAGTGCCTATATTCAGGTATCCAACGTAGTGGGAATCCAGTGCCAGCACGTTGGCTGCTACGACATCCTCCACAAAGACGTAGTCTCGAGTTTGCTTACCATCACCGTTGATGAGCGGTGCCTTTCCGGCCAGAAGCCGGCCGATAAATATAGCGATAACCCCAGCCTCACCGATGCTGGACTGTCTAGGCCCATAGATGTTCGCGTAGCGTAGCCCGCTGTAGGAAAGGCCGAAGTTTTTGTGATAGTAGACTAGGTATTGTTCCCCGGTCAGTTTGCTTACCCCATAAGGGCTCAACGGTGACCTGGGATGATTCTCTGCGGCAGGAAAGATCCCCTGCTCCCCATAGACAACCCCGCCCGATGAAGCATAGATGACCTTTTTGATTCCTGTACGCTTGCAGTTTTCCAGCAGGTTAAGAAAACCAAGTATGTTGATTCGAGCATCGAACAGAGGATCCGCAACCGAACGGCGTAAGTCCATTTGGGCCGCATGGTGGTTGAGGACATCTGGGGAGATGTCAGACAACAGTTTTGAAACCGCCGGGTCGCAGATGTCCATGTGATAAAACATTGCTCGTCTGTTCACGTTTTTCCGCGATCCGCTGGACAAATCATCGATGACAAAAACCTCATGACCTTTTGCGACATACGCATCTACAATATGCGATGCGATAAATCCTGCTCCACCGGTAACGACTATCCTCATGCGGATTAACCTTCCAACCGTTCTCGAAAATATTCGATGGTTTGATTCAGGCCATGTTCGAGCTGGACTTTCGGCTCCCAACCTAGGAGTTCTCTCGCCTTAGCGATATCAGGCTGACGTACCTGGGGGTCGTCCTGTGGCAGAGGGCGGAAAGCGATAGGGCTTTTCGATCCGGTCAGTCCCAAAATTTTTTTAGCAAAATCTAAAACGGTCATCTCATGTGGGTTTCCTAAATTAACAGGAAGGTGATGATCTGATTCGATAAGTTTCACCAAACCTTGGATAAGATCGTCAACGTAGAGAAAACTGCGAGTCTGACTTCCCTTGCCATAAACGGTGAGAGGCTCTTTCCTTAAGGCTTGACTGATAAAGCTCGGCACCACCCGGCCGTCCGCTATTCTCATACGGGGACCATAGGTATTAAAGATACGAACAATTCGAGTGTTCAGGCTGTGATATCGATGATAGGCCATCGTCAGTGCCTCCGCAAAACGCTTTGCTTCGTCATAGACGCCACGAGGCCCAACCGGGTTCACGTTCCCCCAGTAGTCCTCCCTCTGAGGTCGAACCAACGGGTCCCCATAGACCTCTGAGGTGGATGCGAGGAGAAAGAGGGCCTTCTTGGCCTTGGCCAGGCCCAGGGCATTATGCGTGCCAAGGGAGCCGACCTTTAGGGTCGGGATGGGAAGTTCCAGGTAATCCACGGGGCTCGCCGGAGAGGCAAAATGCAAAATCATATCTAGCGGGCCGCCCACCTCGATAAAACGACTTACATCCTGTTGGACAAAGGCGAATCGGGGATGGGATGAGAAACGAGCCGTGTTTTCCGGGCTACCGGTCGAAAAGTTATCCATACAGATGACCTGGTCCCCACGCCTGAGGAAACTCTCACAAAGATGCGAGCCGATAAAACCCGCCCCGCCTGTTATCAGAACCCTAGCCATTGTTTCTTCCCATGGAGTAATACGTGAAGCCCATTTTAGTTAGTTCCAGGGGTTCATAAATATTGCGACCGTCAAAAATAACAGGATCTTTAAGCAGTCCTTTGACACGCTCAAAATTTGGTCGACGAAATTCGTTCCATTCGGTTAAGACCAAGAGTGCTGAGGCTCCGTCTAGCGCTTCGTAGTTACGCCCGGCGTAAGAAATCCGGTTCCCGAAGATTTTCCTGGCCTCTTCCATTGCCTCCGGGTCATAGGCTTGAATACAGGCGCCGGATTGAAGGAGGGATTCTATCACCGTGATCGCGGGGGCCTCTCTCATATCGTCCGTGCGCGGCTTGAAAGCAAGGCCCCAGAGGGCAAAGGTGAGGCCGGATAGATTCGGACCGAAATGGCGGATAACTTTTTTCACCAAAGCTGCCTTTTGAATTTCGTTTACCTGTTCGACCGCTCGGAGCAGCCTCATACCGGAATCCTGCTCCTCCATCGCAATCATCGCCCGAACGTCCTTAGGGAAACAGGATCCTCCGTAACCTATGCCGGGAAAGATAAAATGGGGGCCGATGCGACGATCCAGAGCGATGGCGCGGCGAACTTCACGAACATCGGCTCGAACCGTTTCGCACAGGTTGGAGACTTCATTAATAAAAGATATCTTGGTCGCAAGCATAGCGTTGGCGGCGTACTTGCTCATTTCTGCGCTGCGCACATCCATGGTGAGAAGCGGATTTCCGGTTCGCAGGAATGGTTCATAGAGTTCCTTTAAGGCTTTGATGGCATGAGGGTCGTCACCACCTAGAATCACGCGATCCGGTTTCATGAAATCTTCAACCGCCGCCCCTTCCTTCAAAAACTCCGGATTGGACAGCACAGCGAACGGATGGTGCGTGTTTTTTGAAACGACCCCTCCGATTTTTTCCGCCGTGCCTACCGGTACGGTACTTTTCGTCACAATAACTTTATAACCATTCATAGCCCGGGCTATGCCTCTGGCGGTTTGCAGGACCTGTTTGATATCGGCCTTGCCGTCCAGGAGCGGGGGAGTCCCAACAGCAATAAATACGAGGCTCGAATCCTCCACCGCTATACCCAAATCCATAGTGAAGGTAAGGCGCCCCTCCTCCGTATTGCGTCGGACCAGCTCTAACAACCCGGGCTCGTAGATAGGGAGTTTTCCTGCCTTAAGAGCCAGGATTTTTGTCTGGTCGATATCTACACAGGTCACATCGTTGCCCGTTTCTGCAAAGCAAGTCCCCGTCACCAGCCCTACATAGCCGGTTCCGATCATAGCGATGTTCATTTAGGTTCCCTTTCATCAAGGATGTTTTTCACAGAATAGATCGGTTTGTTTTGCGATTCGTGGTAGGTTCGTGCCAGCATCTCACCGAGTAGTCCCATTGTGATAAACTGAAAACCGATGAAGATTAAAAGGACGGCCAGCAAAAGTAGAGGGCGACCTCCAATGTCTGATCCGTAAAGCAGCTTCTGAGTGGTGAGATAAACGCCGATAACGAAACCGGCTCCGCCACTCAGGAGGCCCAGAAGACCAAAGATGTGTAAAGGGCGTGTGGCATAGTTAAGCAGAAACTTTACCGTCAACAGGTCAAGAACGACGCGAAAGGTTCGACTGATCCCGTACTTAGATTGCCCCGATTTACGGGGCCGGTGATGCACTTTGATCTCAGCAATTCGTGCACCTCGCTCATAGGCGATCGCCGGGATAAAACGATGCATCTCGCCGTAGAGTTTAATCTCCTTGGCGACGTTGCATCGGATGGCTTTTAGGGTGCAACCGTAGTCATGAAGTTTTACCCTGGTCAGCCAGGAGATGAGGCGGTTGGCCATCACGGAGGGAAGCCTGCGGCTCCAAAAGGGATCTTGTCGGGGGGAACGCCATCCGCTCACCAGATCAAACCCTGCTGCAATTTTATCGAGCAGCAAAGGAATATCCTTCGGGTCGTTCTGTCCATCCCCGTCCATCGGTATGATGATGTCACCTCGGGCATAGTCAAACCCTGCAGCAAATGCCGGTGTCTGACCAAAATTCCGCCTCAACTGCAGCACCTTAATTCGCGGTTCTTTTGCCTGGAACCGGGAGAGGATGGAGTAAGTCGCATCGGTGCTGCCATCATCCACGAAGATAAGCTCATAATCCTGGCCCAGGGAGTTCAGCACCGTGCCTGCCTCTCGGATAAGCGGCTCCAGGCACTCTGCTTCGTTGTAGACCGGTACAACAACAGATAAGTCCATGGCTTCAGGTATGAAAGTCCGTCAGCTCGATAAAGCGCTGATACCTTTCCTCAATCTGTTCGGCGGTGAGCTTGGTCAAGCGATTCAGGCCAAAATCCTCCACCGTGAAAGAGGCGACCACACTGCCGCATACAATGGCCTGTCGAAGCCCTCTCTGGCTGTGATCACCGGAGCGAGCCAGGTGACCTAGAAAGCCTCCCGCGAAGGAATCCCCGGCACCGGTAGGATCAAAAACCTCTTCCAGGGGATAGGCAGGTGCGGCGAATACCGAGGATTCCGAGAACTTCAGGACGCCGTATTCACCCCTTTTGATCAGGACGACCTTGGGACCCATTTTCAAAATGGACCGGGCTGCTCGTACAATATTGTGTTCTCCGCTCAACAATTGAGCCTCGGAGTCATTAATCACCAGGATTTCCGTACGTTGCAACACCTTCCGCAGTTCGCGGTTGCTCTCGTGAATCCAATGGTCCATGGTATCACAGGCTACCAGCCTGACTTTTCTGAGTTGGTCGAGAACTTTTACTTGGACAGCTGGGTCGATATTACCGAGAAAGACATATTCTGCGTCCCTGTAACGGTCAGGTAGTTGCGGGACAAAACCCGAAAGAACATTGAGATGCAGCTCAAGGGTATCCCGCACGTTCAGATCTTCATGGTAGCGGCCGCGCCAGTGAAAGGTATCTCCGCTGTCTTTCCTGAGGCCTTCGAGATCTATACGATGTCGAGACAAGAGCCTCAGGTAGTGTTCTGGAAAATCGTTGCCGATCACCCCTACAATACCGACTGGTGCGAAAAAACTTGCGGCTACAGCAAAATAGGACGCCGATCCTCCCAGCACACGCTCGGCAGATCCGTGCGGCGTCTCAATGGAATCGAACGCTACGGTACCGACAACCAAAATACTCATAGCCATGATCCCTCCGACTCGTTTGGATTTCTCATAGATATTTTCCTATGATCAGGTTCAGGTGCTTGCAGATCGTTTTCGGAATCATGCGTTTGTCGGTAACGATGGCATCCTTTAGCGCGATGGTGCAGTCGCAAGAACGTGCGGGGGGAAGATGGCCCAGAGCCTTACGGATGATTTGCTGCGCCCTTAAAACGTTTGCCTTAAGGATGGCCAGCACTTCAGCGATCTTTACGTCACTTGCCTTCTGATTCCAGCAATCATAATCCGTGGCCAGGGCTAAGGTGGCAAAACAAATTTCTGCTTCCCGAGCCAATTTGGCCTCCTGCAAGTTCGTCATACCGATCACATCTGCTCCCCAGCTGCGATAGAGATTGGATTCGGCCCGGGTGGAGAATTGAGGGCCCTCCATGCAGAGATAAGTTCCGCCGGTGTGGATTTTTGCACCCACGTCCTCGCCTCCGCGAATTAAAGCCTTCGACAACACCAAGCACAGAGGATCAGCCAAACTGACATGGGCTACGATACCATTGCCAAAAAAGGTGCTGTGCCGTTGTGTCGTTCGATCAATAAATTGGTCCGGCACGACCACGTGGCCGGGAGCAATCCCTTTGCGAAGGCTTCCGACGGCGCTGACCGAAATAATGCGTTCTACCCCTAACTTTTTCATACCGAAGATATTAGCACGAAAATTCAACTCGGTGGGGAGCCAGCGATGTCCCTTTCCATGCCGCGGAAGAAAAACCAGTTCCGTTCCATCTAGGGTTCCCCTGACGTAGGCAGCCGATGGCCTTCCAAATGGAGTATTGAGGCGAATTTCGCGAACTCTTTTCAGTCCCGCGATTTGATACAGACCGCTTCCTCCTATAACCCCGACCACCCCTTTTCCCGACGGCATTTTTTAGCACGCTCCTGCGACTCGAATCAAATTTTTAGAGGCCACGGAATACTCTCCCTGCAGCTGTCCACAGGCGGCATGGATGTCGTCTCCTCTTGACTCCCGGACATTGACCTGAAGCCCGAGGTCTCCTAAGGAATTCTGGAATCTTACGATCTCTTCGTTGGTTGGCCTTCGGTAAGGACTGCCGGAATGAGGGTTGAAGGGAATCAAATTGATTTTACAGCGGATCCCGTTTAAGAGTTTGCCGAGGCGACGGGAATCTTCCGCTGCGTGATTGATTCCCCGGAGCAGCACATATTCAAAAGTGACGCGTCGCCGCCTTGCAAGTGGAAGGGATCGACAACAACTGAGGAGCTCTCTCAAAGGGTATTTACGGTTTATAGGCATGAGTTGGGAGCGTAATGCATCCGTAGTGGCGTGCAGCGAAACAGCAAGGTTGACGTGGGTTTCTTCCATGAGCCTTTTCATCTGAGGCACCAGCCCTACTGTGGAAACCGTGACCCGCCGCGGTGAAAATCCCATCCCGTCTCTCGCATCAGTCATGATCCGCAATGCTTTTATCGTTTGTTCGTAGTTAGCCAGCGGTTCCCCCATCCCCATCAGAACGGCATGGGTTATTCTCCCTTCCGGGACAACTGTTTTTTTTGCCTCCAAAATTTGATCGAGGATTTCGCTCGCCCGAAGGTTTCTCCTCAAGCCCAACCTGCCCGTAGCGCAAAAACTACAACCGAAACCGCAGCCCGCCTGGGTGGATAGACACAGCGTCAGCCGTTTAGTCTCCGGGATTAGAACGCTTTCGATACCGGGATCGCCATCCAGACCGAAGAGGAATTTGACCGTTCCATCTGCAGACAAACGACGGTGAAGAGTTTCAATTCTACTAATCGAGAACGCCTCTTCCAATGCGCCCTGCAGCCCGCGTGATAGGTTGGTCATTTCACTGAACGCGACCGCCCCTTTTTGAAAAATCCATCTTCGGATCTGATCCGCCCGATAGAGAGGTTCCTTACGCTGTGTCAGCCATGTGTTTAACTCGCCCGATTCGATGTCTTTGATATTTGGTTTCCCCATCGAGCCTCCAACGGCCGGTCCTAATTCGTAGATCCTTTACATGGATCCGCAGATCTCCTCTCCCTTAAAGAAGAAAGAGATTTCCCATGCTGCGGTTTCTGGCCCGTCGGAACCATGAACGGCGTTTTTTTCTACATCGCTCCCCCAATCATAGCGGATGGTTCCAGGAACCGCCTTGGCCGGGTCAGTGGCTCCCATGGTTTCGCGGTTTTTCAGAATCGCACTTTCTCCTTCCAAAACTGAGACCATGATCGGTCCAGAGGACATGTACTCTGTTAGGCTGCCATAGAAAGGACGCTCTTTGTGAACAGCGTAGAAGGCTCGCGCCTGTTCCACAGTCAGGCGTGTAAGCTTGGCAGCTACGATCTTCAAGCCGACGGTTTCAAAGCGGCCTAAAATTTTGCCGATAAGTCTCTTGCTTACCGCATCCGGTTTGACAATGGATAGTGTTCTTTCAATCATAAATACCCGTCTCTCTTCTCTGTTTCTTTTCCCTGTCCCTGCGAGGTTATTTTTTCGATAGCGCCTCCTTCATCGCCTGACCTATGAGAGCTGGTGATGGCGCGATGCGGACTTGGGCCCCTTTTAGAGCCGCGATCTTTTCCCGCGCTGTCCCTTTACCGCCGGAAATAATTGCACCGGCGTGGCCCATACGTTTGCCGGGAGGCGCGGTTTGTCCGACGATAAAACCTACCACCGGTTTATTCATATTGCTTTTTATCCACACCGCCGCCTCCTCTTCGGCATTACCCCCGATTTCACCTATCATGACCACTGCACTCGTGCGGGGGTCCTCGTTGAAAAGTTTCAGCGCATCTACGAAATCCATCCCATGAACCGGATCTCCCCCGATGCCAACGCAGGTAGACTGTCCCAAACCTAAGCGCGTCAGTTGATCCACCGCTTCATAGGTCAATGTCCCGCTGCGGGATACCACTCCGACTTGGCCAACCCGATGAATATGGCCGGGCATAATACCGATTTTACACGCTCCAGGAGTAATAACGCCAGGACAATTAGGGCCCAGCAGTATGGACGTTTTTCCCTCCAGGTATCTCTTGGTACGGACCATGTCCCTCACCGGAACCCCTTCCGTAATACAAATAATGAGTTCTATCCCCGCGTCGGCAGCCTCCATGATCGCATCGGCTGCAAACGGAGGGGGAACGTAGATGACGCTCGCATTAATTTCTGTTGCAGCAACGGCTTTGGCTACAGTGTCATAGATTGGAATCCCTTCAAAAATCCTTCCACCCTTTGCCGGCGTGACCCCGGCGACCATCTGGGTCCCATATTCTTTGCACGCGCGGGTATGAAATTGACCGGTGGTACCGGTAATTCCTTGGGTTAGGACTCGCGTTGTATTATCAACTAATATACCCATCCGAGCTCGCAGTCCGTCTAACTTTGCTACGATTTTCCTTCTGTTACCGCGCTTACGATTTTTTCTGCCGCCTCACCCATGGTCTCAGCCGGGATGATCGATACGCCGGATTCGGAAAGAATCTTTCTTCCCAGCTCAACATTGGTGCCTTGGAGTCGAACCACCAACGGAATCCTGATCTTGACCTCACGCGCAGCCGCTACCACGCCTTGAGCGATCACATCACACCTCATGATGCCACCGAAGATATTGATCAGCACGCCTTGGACTCTACGGTCCGAAAGGAGGATCTTAAAGGCTTTGGCCACTTTTTCCTGGTTGGCCCCGCCCCCAACATCAAGAAAATTGGCGGGTTCACCACCGCACAATTTGATAATATCCATGGTCCCCATTGCGAGACCCGCACCGTTAACCATACAGCCGATATTTCCATCCAAAGAAATGTAAGAGAGACCAGATCTACCTGCTTCGATCTCCCGGGGGTCCTCTTCATCCAGGTCGCGTAAAGCGGTTATCTCCGGTTGCCGAAAAAGCCCATTGTTATCAACGTTCATTTTTGCGTCTAGGGCTAGGATCTGACCCTCTTCCGTGAGTACGAGCGGATTAATCTCGGCCAGTGAGCAATCGCATGCGTTAAAGGCTGCATACAGAGCCTGCATGATGGAGCTTAGTTTTCCCACGTGTTCGTTGGGAATGCCCAGCGCATAAGCGAGTCTCCGGCATTGGAACGGTAGAAGACCAACGGCCGGATCGATGAGCTCTTTTAAAATGGCCTCCGGACTTCTCTGGGCCACCTCCTCGATCTCGACGCCCCCTTCCGCGGAAACAATAAGGGACACCCGCGAAGCAGAGCGGTCTATGGCCATGCCCAAATAGAGTTCACGCTTAATATGAAGACCTTCTTCAACAAGAAGACGCCGGACCTGCCGGCCCTCGGAGCTAGTCTGATGAGTGATCAGTTTTTTCCCCAGTATCTCTGAGGCCCTTTGCTCAGCTTCCTGTGGGTTCCCTGCCAACTTCACTCCACCGGCCTTTCCCCGCCCCCCGGCATGAATTTGAGCCTTGACCACACATGGCACTGCTAGTTCTAGGGCTATCATTCTGGCTTCTTGAGGGGTCGCAGCAACATTTCCTTTGGGAACGGGGATCCCGAAGCGTTCCAAAATCGCTTTTGCCTGATATTCGTGAATATTCATCTGCAGCGTAATATTTTAAGAAAATTGGAAAAGCCAGATAGATAACTTCGAGGCCTGCTCTCCGTACTTATCCCTGGCTTCCTGCAATTTTAGGAGACGATGCTTAGTGGCCGGCAACCACTCTGTCCATGGCCTGGACCAGATCCTTGACATGGGCCAACGATTTCTCAAACGCTTTTTTGTCGGCGGGGCTGAGTCCTATTTCGATGATCTTTTCCACGCCTCCTGCGCCGATTAACACCGGGACTCCAAAATAATAACCGTTGACTCCATACTCACCCTCGAGATAGGCCGCACAGGGGAGCACTTCTTTCTTATCCAGGAGGTAGGCCTCCACCATTCGGATCGCAGCCGATGCCGGTGAATAAAAAGCAGACCCAGTTTTGAGCAGAGACACAATCTCACCACCGGCATTTCTCACCCTTTTCTCGATGGCATCGAGCCGTTCGTTGGATAAGAATTTCTCCACCGGGATACCTGAGATCAAGCAACTGTTTCGAATCGGGACCATGTCGTCTCCATGACCTCCCAAAACCAGCGCCGAGACACTGGCCACAGAGATGTGAAGTTCTTGAGCAATGAAGGTTTGGTAGCGAGATGAATCGAGGATACCGGATTGTCCAACGACACGGTTCTTTGGAAAGCCCGTGACTCGTTTGGCTAGGGTCACCATCGCATCTAGCGGGTTAGTGATCACGATCACAAAAGCCTCCGGAGCATAGGTCTTGATCCCTTCTGCAACCTGAGCCATGATCTTTGCATTGGTCCCTAACAAGTCATCCCGGCTCATCCCTGGTTTACGCGCAATCCCCGCGGTCACAATACAAACATCAGCACCTTGAAGATCTTCGTACCGAGTCGTCCCAGTGATTTTCGCATCGAAACCTTCGACAGGGGCGGATTGAAGAAGGTCGAGGGCTTTACCTTCCGGGAGGCCTTCAATGACATCATAGATAACCACGTCGCCAAGCTTCTTTAAGGCACAGAGATGAGCCATTGTGCCCCCGATACTCCCAGCTCCGATTAACGCGATCTTTTTTCGTGCCACTTTTCCCTACTCCTTTTAGTTGAGTCTTACTAACTACGCGAACCGCCCCCCTACCACTAAAAATAGCCCAAGGGCTATATTATCTTCTGCGGTAACCCCTAGGCTATCTGGAAAATAAGAAGCAAAAACACCTTATATATGTAATAGTTAACTGATTTAGGAAAAATAGTCAAGGTAGAAAGGACTCTACCGTAGAAATTGCGGTGCTCCAGTTAGGCACAGGCCATTGGAGAGATCACCCAAAGGGGACGGGAGAACGGCCGTCAAGGCACTAACCTATTGCTTATTGACTCACGCCGGATGGATTTCTCCTGAGGAACCACTCTTTTCAATGGAGAGCCGGTAGAAAGGAGTTTAGCCAGTCGGGATAGACTTGGGCCCTCCCCTTTTTTCGAACCTCCAGTTTATTTATTTTTTTCTTCCAGCCACTTTTCAAGGTAGCGGTGAGCCACCTCTCTTCCGCCTAGACCGAAGGCTATGGCTAGGGCTAAGCAGACCGCTCCGAACATAGACACGAAAGCCCACATAACAATTTCTGCGGCTATTTGAAGAATCTGTAATATGGCTGCAATAACGAAGATTACCGTAGCGTAATAGGTTACGTGACCAATGGCGTCTGCCTGTTGTAGGCCCGCGTTCGCACAGGAGGTCCGAGTCACAGTTTCAAGAAAATTGGCGAAGTAAAGCCCCAGAATAAGTATAACGATAGCGGCGACAAGTTTTGGGATATAGAGATAGATCGTGTTCAAGGTATCGGTCACGCCGGGCAGACCCAAGGTATCCAACGTGGCTACAAGTACGATCAGAAATAAAAACCAGAAAATCAAAAGGGCGAGTATCTCTGAAGAGCTCTGTTGAACCCCGCCTCGCTCGAGTACATTACTGATTCCCGATTTTGCCGCCAAAGAGTCGAACTGGCAGACCCTGAGAATACGGACAATGAGTCTCTTCACGATATTACAGGCAATCCAACCTATGATCAGAATGGCAAGTGCCGCGAATAGATGAGGGAAAAAAGCGCCTATCTTGGTAGCAAAGGCATTCCAGGCACCGGTAACTGTCGTGATCATTTCCATGTGATTCCCTTTCCGTGATCCATTGTAGTCACTTCCTCTCAATCATACATAGGCAACTCCATTCGGAATTGTCAACCTTTTTCGCTCCCTGGAAGCTTTAAGGTTCTTGCGCTCAAAGAGAGAACACTGATGTTACTAACGGGGTAAAATAGGGTAAACTATTGGGTGGTGATTTCTTTCAGGAACCTATTGCGACCTGAAAGAAACACCTCATGTATCTATCAAGCCCTAGGGAAAACCTTCAATGGATAAAACGGACGGCTTCTGCCAACTTCTTCTTGAGGATTTTTCATGCCTTGAATCCCGTTTCCCCCAGGAATATATTCGTGAAACTGTTCTTTTGATGTTTTTAAAACTTCCGTTGCCAAATTTAGGAAGCGTCTCTTGCGGGTGATCGTTCGTCAGCTATCCAAGGCCTACGGGTTCTTATGGGCGTTAAAGGACGTCAATGTTGAGTTCCAGTCGGGTGAACGCATCGCCTTGCTCGGCCCAAACGGAGCCGGGAAAACTACTTTCCTTAGGCTCCTTTCGGCCCTTCTCTATCCAACTAGCGGACAGATCGAACTGGACGGACAGAAAATCCGCCTTGGTTCTTCTCGCCTTCGCTCTGCCGTCGGCCTCCTATCCCCCGGTGAACATTTTTATGAGAATCTGACTCTCAAGGAGAATCTCCGTCTTTTCAATGCGCTTTATGGTACCGGAAAAGATCTACACGATATCGAGCATTCCCTCGATACCGTTGGTCTCCTGGGCTGCTCGAATGAGTATGTAGCATCCCTCTCCAGCGGTATGAAATGCCGTCTCGCCATTGCCAAGTGGCAGCTTCTGGAGCCACGGCTTCTCCTGTTGGATGAACCCTATGGCGTACTCGATGGCAACGGTGTGGATCTCTTGGAATCTTATCTCGAAAGGCTGTGCATCCATGGAGGCATCGTGGTCATCGCGACACATCACGTCCCGCGCATCGCTACCTTCTGTTCCAGGGCAGTTGTCTTGAATAAAGGCAGGATCATTTTCGATGAGCCCCGCCGGGAGCCGTGGGAGAGTCTACACCGCGTATTTGGGGGGTTTCTTCCCCGGGGGGAAAAATGGAACTTCTGACGCAGAGCATCTGGTTATTATGGAAGGACTTTCTCTTGGAAATACGCCGCAGGGAGAGTCTTATAGCAATGTTTTTTTTCGGCATCCTGCTTCTTTTCGTCTTTCAATTTGCCTTTGACATCCCGCCTACGAGAGCAGCGAAAATGGCTCCAGGGTTACTATGGCTTGCCTTTATTTTTACAGGCACCCTCGGATTAACACAACTCTTTCAGCCGGAGAAAGAAAACCGATGTCTGGAAGCTCTTCTCTTGTGTCCCATGGACCGGGCAGCGCTCTATCTGGCTAAGATATTTTTCAATTTGCTCATGATGCTGTTGGTTGAGGTCATTGTTTTTCCTCTATTCTTTGTGCTGTTCAATCTCGATCTCTGGAGTCAGTTGCCTTCTCTTTTTTTTGTCGCTCTGCTTGGGACTATCGGCTTTTGCGTTTTAGGCACGCTGTTCTCGGGAGTTACGGTTAAAGCGCGGGCAAGGGAACTTCTGCTCCCCCTGATTCTTTTCCCGTTGATGATTCCAGTCATACTGGCAACCATTCGGGGGATGGAGCTTATCCTTCAGACGGGAAGTTTCGAGGATGCCTCCCCGTGGTTGCGCCTTCTGTTCGTATTTGATGTTATATTTTCAACGGCAGGGTTTCTGATCTTTGAATGGGTAATTGAGGAGTAAATATGAAAGAGATGGTGCGCAGAAAAAGCAGAGGGCGAACAGTTCTCGGGGCATTGGCGCTTTTTTTTATTCTTTTGGGTCTCTATTTCGGGCTGATCCAGGCTCCTCCCGATGCCTACCAGGGGGAAGTCCAACGAATTATGTATCTGCATATCCCTACGATCCTCACAGCCTATCTTTCTTTTTTTATAGTTTTTGTGGGAAGTTGCCTTTTTTTATGGAAGAGGGAGAAACGCGACGATATCCTTGCGTATTCAGCTGCGGAGATTGGCGTTCTTTTCACGGGTCTTACCATTATTGAAGGATCCATATGGGGTAAACCCACTTGGGGAGTCTGGTGGACCTGGGACGCGCGTCTGACATTGACGGCCATCCTTTTCTTGATCTTTGTCGCCTATTTGATACTGCGCTCGCTCATTGAAGAGGAAAACCGTAGCGCTGTAGGTGGCGCCGTCCTAGGCATCATTGGCTTTTTGGATATTCCCTTGATTCATATGTCGGTTTACTGGTGGCGTACACTGCATCAACCACCGTCTATCCTTCGACCCGATAAAGCGCCATGGGAGAACATCGATCCATCCATGCTCATTGCCCTGTTGCTAAATTTTATCGCATTTATTCTACTTTATTTTTATCTTCTCTCCCTGCGATTCCGAATCGCAGAAACGGAACAAGAGGTCAAAAGAGTAAGGCTTCAAGGAGGAACATAATGGAAGCTTGGGGGTTTGTTTTCCTGGCCTACGGGATTGTTTGGTGTGCACTTCTACTCTATCTTTTCATGCTCAAACGCCGCCTTAGGAAGGCGGAAGAAGAGCTTTTTCGCAGTCGTCCGTCGGAATGACCGCACTTGCGGCATGGGGCCCGGTGCGAACCTAAAAGGTAGTAGAAACGAGTGTTCAGCGATGATAGTTTATTTATTTGATCACAAGGAAGCGGTCCAAACATCTCGAAGGTCACAATGAGAAAGAGAAGATTCATTATCGGAGGGGTTATCATCGTTGCAGCGCTGTCTTATTTAATCTACGGGGGGATGCGTCAGGCTATTGTCTATTTCCGCACTCCCTCAGAGTTGAAAGGGCAAGAGAAAGTATCCGGGGATCAGTTTTTACGCCTGGGAGGAATGGTTGTGCCAGGGTCCTTGGAGAAGGATCTCAAAAATCTCACCTATCGCTTTCAAATCACGGATGGAAAAGCATCGATCCCTGTATACTTTCATGGTGTCCCGCCCGATCTATTTTCCGAGGGAAAAGGGGCTGTGGTTGAGGGTCGCATCAGTAAAAACGGGATTTTTCTTGCTACAACGATTATGGCCAAGCATTCAGAAGAGTACAGTCCTCCCAAAAAAGGGAAACATGCTGAGGCAAGGAGCTTTGTCCCCGGTAAGGAGCCGTAAAAAGGATGACCGCAACAGTTGGCCATGCCAGCATCGTCGTGGCAATCTTCTTAGCCGTGTGGGGGATTCTTTCCCCAATACTGGGAGCTCGTACTGGAAAGCACGGATTTCTTGTCGGCACCCGAGCTGCTATCCTCGGTCAATTTGCGCTGGTCACTACCGCCGCCGCCTGCTTGATTTATGCCCTTGTGACCACGGACTTTTCCATAAAGTACGTGGTTTTTAATACGACCCGATCCACCCCCGTCTACTACCGTGTAACCGGCCTATGGGGAGCTCTTGAGGGTTCGGTGCTTCTATGGGAGTGGATCCTTATTATCTTCTCTGCCCTGCTGGCGTGGATTTATAAGGACCGGCACACGGAAACGATGCCGTGGGTCTTGATGATCTTCTCCATCGTTTCCGCTTTTTTCCTTTCTGTGATCGCATTTGCATCGAATCCTTTTGAGAGTGTTTTTCCCGTCCCTGCTGACGGTCAGGGGCTCAATCCACTTTTAGAAGACGCGAACATGCTAACTCATCCACCACTGCTCTATACCGGCTTCGTTGCCCTGACGGTTCCCTACGCCTTCGCCATGGCCGCCCTCATCAAGGGGAAACTGGACGAGGCGTGGATCGTTACAACCCGCCGCTGGACGATTATCGCCTGGTTTTTTTTGACGATGGGCAACCTGGTGGGGGCGTGGTGGTCGTACCATGTCCTGGGGTGGGGTGGATACTGGGCCTGGGACCCCGTTGAAAATGCAGCCTTCATGCCTTGGCTCCCGGCCACCGCCTTTCTTCACTCCATTCAAGTCCAAGAGCGGCGACGTATGCTTAAGGTCTGGAACCTTTCTTTGATCATCATCGCCTTTAGCCTGACGATTTTCGGCACCTTTCTCACTCGTTCCGGTGTCCTTTCCTCGATCCATGCTTTTTCCTCCGGACCCGTCGGGGTGATATTTCTTTCATTTCTTGGTTTTGTTCTTCTCGGCTCTTTTGGCCTGCTGGCATTTCGGGCAGATAAACTCAAAGGTCAGCCGGAATTAGATTCGATGGTCAGCCGCGAATCGACGTTTCTCCTCAACAATGTTGTTTTGGTTTCCGCTCTTTTTACGATCTTCTTGGGGACTATCTTTCCTCTGATCTCCGAAGCGGTGACTGGTTCTCAGGTAAGCGTAGGAGCCCCCTATTTTAACTCCGTGGTTGCCCCTCTTTTTCTTCTTTTGGTCTTTCTTATGGGTGTCGGCCCCATGATTGCCTGGAGAAAGGCCTCCTGGGACAACCTCAGGCGAAATTTCCTGTGGCCTGCGACCGCTTCCCTGTTTACGGCTATGGTCCTTATTGCGATGTCGGTGAGGGATTTCTTCCCACTTCTTGGTTTCACGCTTTCGGCCTTTGTGATCTTTACGATTCTATTCGATACGGCGCTCGCCGTTCGAACCCGGCACAGACTTGCTGGAGAGGGCGTTTTTTCAGCGCTGAGAACGTTGGTTCGACGCAACCAGCGCCGGTACGGTGGCCTGGTCGTCCACCTTGGCGTGGTCTTGATCATCATGGGTATTACCGGATCCATGAGTTATAGTGTAGAGCGTGAAGCTACGCTCCAACGGGGAGATAGCATTTCAATAAAACCCTATCGGCTCGAATTTGAAGGGTTGAAGGGATCCCAGCGCGCCACCCACTTCCGTGTGGAAGGGGTTTTTCGCGTCTTCAACAGTGGGCATGAATTGGGAGTCCTTTCCCCTGCCCTGAAGTTTTTCCCCAACCGGCAATCTCCGGTCGGGCGGGCGGTTCACCGCAGTAGTTTCAGCCATGACCTCTACGTTATCCTTTCAGGTTTTAGCGAACTTGAGCAGAACCAAGCCACGTTGAAGGTTCTTGTGCGACCGCTTTTAGCCTGGATGTGGATCGGCGGGATCGTTATAGTTTTCGGCACTATCGTTTCTATCTGGCCTGCCCGGCAAATGGTGCGGAGGGAGGGTTGAGATGCCTTGGCGGCGCCTGATCGTTACCTTAGGCATCATTCTTCCCCTTATTGGGATACTCGCCTATGGCTTTAATCGTGACCCCCGATACATTCCATCCCCATTGATTGGACGACAGGCTGCGCCTTTTACTCTGGCACTTTTCGACGGTAAGAAACTGCGTCTCGAGGATTTGCGAGGGAAGGTAGTCTTTCTTAATTTTTGGTCTTCCTGGTGCCCCCCGTGCAGGGCCGAGGCAAGAGATCTCGAAACGGCATGGCAGAAACTTAAGGATGAAGATATCGTCTTTCTGGGGATCGAAATCCAGGACACAGAAAAGAATGGCCGAGCTTTTATTCGCGAATTTAATATCACTTATCCGAATGGCCGGGATGCCTCGGGAAAGATCGCGATTGATTATGGCGTCTGGGGAATCCCGGAAAGCTTTTTTATCGACCCTGAAGGGCGAATCACGTACAAACATGCGGGGTCGATTGAAACATCCCTTTTAACCGCCAAAGTGAATGAAGCTCAAAACAGGGTGGTGAGTGCACAGGAAGGAAAAGGAGAGTATCAGTCCATCCGGTAACCTGTTATGTGGCGCACCCTACTGGTTCTAATTCTGCTATTGACCCCTTCACCGGCTCTCCTGGCACAGCCGCCGGATCTGGAAGAGCAGGCGCAGCAAATAGGCGCTGTCCTGCGGTGTCCGGTATGTCAAAACCTCTCCGTTGCCGACTCGCCCTCCGAGTTGGCCCAGGAGATGCGAGCGGTGATTCGTAAACAGCTCAAAGAAGGTAAGGAACCGGACCAGGTGAAAGCCTATTTTGTCTCAAAATACGGAGACTGGGTCCTCCTTGCCCCGCCAAGAAGGGGTTTCAATCTGTTGGTGTGGGTACTGCCCTTTTTCGCCTTAGCTGTCGGATTTCTCATTGCAGTTTTGCTTTTAAGACGCTCGGTACGTAAAACAGATAAGCACCAACCAAAAACCGTGGACCCAGCTCTTATTGACCGCGTACGCCGCGAAGCGGCAGAGAAAGAGAATATTAGTTCAGATTTACAGGCGCAAAGCCTCCCCCCACCTCTCCAGCTGGAACGGAATAGGCTCTACGCGAATCTCAGGGAACTCGAGTTCGACTACCAGACGGGAAAACTTTCTGAGGCGGACTACAGAGAGTCGCGGCAAAGCCTTGAAGCTCAGGCCGCGATGGTCCTAAGAGAGATCGATTTGTCTGCCTCTCCTCACCCTATCGCACGGACTGCGACAACCGAAAGCAAGCAGGGTCAGGCAACGAAGCAGACTTTGGAAAAGGGGAAGGTCTCCCAAAGGGGCTGGAGGCTTGCCGCGGGAGGCATATTTCTTTTGGTTTTCGGGGTCACTATTGGTGTGCTTTTAACCAGATCCCTCCGGCCCCGGTTATCCCAACAGGATTCCGTCACCGGCGACTTTCTCACGGGTACTGACGCAGGAGGGCTCAGGGGCAAGCCAGGAACGGGAGGAGTCGCATCGAAAGATCTTCCGAATCTCCTTTCTCAGGGTCGAGCTGCATTTGAGCGACATGACCTCCGGGCAGCCATTACGACCTTCAAGCGTGCCCTCGAGATAGATCCAAATCAACCTGAGGCGCATACGTACATGGGATTGATTCTGACTCAAGCCGGACATTCCGATGGTGCTCTCTTGGCGTTCAATCGGGCCCTCCTGACCACCCCTAATTATCCGCTTGCCCTTTTAGGAAAAGGCCTAGTTCTTTATCATGCAAAAAAAGACTACGTGGGGGCCCGTGAGGCATTGAACAGACTTGTAAACCTGCTCCCAGCCGGGGCACAAAAAGAGGAAATACAGAATACGATTGCAGAACTAAACAAACTAGTTGCCGGTAAAAAAACGGGCTCACAACCTGCTCAGGTTCCGCTGCCCACAGCCGGTATACGGGGAACCGTGTCTCTGGATCCTAAGCTCAAGCCAAACATGCTAGGTCGGGGCGTTCTCTTTATCATCGCACGTTCGTCCGATTCCGCAGGAGGCCCTCCTCTGGCCGTAAAGAAAATCAACCAGCCAGTCTTTCCATCTGTTTATTCCCTGAGTTCAAAAGACATCATCATGCCGGGCCAGTCCTTTCCCGCCAAAGTACGCGTGTCGGCGCTGCTGGATAAAGACGGCAACGCAATGACTAAGGAACCGGGAAATCTACGGGGGGAAGCCAAAGATAATCCAGTGAAGATAGGGTCTCACAATGTCGACATTGTTATCACCCGTCAATGAAGCAAAGTCTTGGACTTAGCTCTGCGTGGTGATATGAGCTGCATCCGCGATCAGGCACATCGGCATCCGTTCCGTGTTCCGCGCATATCCGAATCTTCCGCGATGATCAATGATGATCACGCCGGCTCGACTGCCTGTCTTTTTCTCGAGTAAGGTGATGGCCCGCTTCGCCGCCGTTAGTGGATGAGATTTACTGCGTACCATATCTAGGGCTGTTTTGGCCATGACGGTGCGAATAATGCCCTCCCCCATACCCGTGCAGGAGACACCCGCAACTTCGTCAGCATAGATGCCGCAGCCCAGGGCTGCTGAATCGCCCACTCTCCCGGGCAGCTTATTGAAAATCCCCCCGGTTGAAGTTCCTGCCACGATTCCACCTGCCCGATCCAGTGCGACACAGCCGACCGTACCGTGTTTATCCCGCCTCTCTCTCCGCCGGTCCCTAACGATGAGCGACTCGGGAGAACATTGGGGAATGCCCGATTGTTGCGCAAAGAGGAGCGCCCCGTCGCCCGCCAAGAGAACATGACGGCCATCTTCCAATACCTTACGTGCCAGTTTAATGGGATTTTTAATTCCCCTGACTGCAGCCACCGCCCCTCCAGAAAGGCTCCGGCCATCCATAATAGCAGCATCCATTTCCACTTGTCCCAGGCTATTAAGCGTGGAACCGGTACCGGCGTTGAAGGTTGGGTTATCTTCCAAAACCACAAGTGATCTCTCTACGGCATCGAGCGCTGAGGCGCCTTTGGCAAGCTGTTCCCAGCCGACAAGTGCGGCCTGCTTGCATCCTTCAAGTCGAATGGGGAGCGCTGCCTCCGAGACAGACCCTGCTCCCCCGTGTACAATAATTGCCGGTCGATGGTTATTCATAAGAAATTAAAACGTGTGAGGCAGATGATGAACCAGCTCGAATTCCGCTGTTTGATCCTTGGCCGGCAGCACGGTTGTGCAAAAACCCTGCCTCAAGGGTAGCGCCCTTTTCTCTGTTTAACTAAATGGGTGAAGAGTTTGTAAAAGGATGGGATGGTATGATCTTCGACTTCCAGTTGATCCCCCGGTTTTTTGTATTGGAGAGTCAACCTCACCCCTTGTCTGTGGATTCCGTGCAGCCGGATACCTCTCATGTCCATGTAAGCACCAAGGGTACGCAAAATCTGCGGTAACTTAGAAAAGTCGGGCATCCCCTGCGGGTCTCGCCGCTTTGACTGTCCCTCTATTTCCAGCTGCTCTATATCCTCGGGGGTATAACGGAACTCGAAGAAGGTGGGCTTTGAGTGCTGTGCTCTTAGGAAGATCGTTCGAAGGATACTTCGCCGTTGTGGAGGTGCCCTGCCTTCTCCGCGCACCAGAAAATCGCGGTTAATAGTCTTGAGCTCAAAATCCTGGAACTGCCAATTCGCCAGGGATTGGCCGATAGCTCGTAGCGTTTGAGCGTATGGTGTTGCGCCAAGCATTGATCCTCCTCTCAGGAGGGAAATCCTCCCATCGAACTTGGGAACCTGGCGGAATCATTCCTCAGGCGCTGTTACGTCATCCCGACGCTTGCCACCTTCAAAACCTTCATCTCCTTTTAGCCTGAAAAAGAAGCCCCCCGCTTAAAAAAACAGTCAATCAGCACGACTCAAAGACCATAGAGGGTTCGCGGGTTGTCATCCAGTATCTTGCCAATCGTATCAGGGTTAAGACCGCCCTGCCGCTTTAATTTCCGCAAGGCTTCAATCTCGCTGGCCGTATCTGAATGGCCGTAATCGGAACCGATCACGAGGTTGTTTTCGCCGGAATATTTAACGACATTCGGCATGTCGTCGTCTGTCTGGCACGCCACATAAATCCTTTTTTCCCGTAAAAGCTCCTTCTGAAGGGATTGTCCTCGCCGCTGAAATCGTTTAGCCAGGTCGTGGATGGCATAGGGCAACCATTGAGCGCTAAACTCGATAAATGCAAATCTGAGGCCTGGAAACTTATCTGGAATACCATCATAGATGAACGAATGAAAAGCACCGACTCCTGCCAGTTTGAATTTCGAAAAGCCGCACTCCTGGGTAAAGAACTCAAACAGGGTAAAGCTTCCCGTCGCAGAATGGACGCACACAGGCATATCCAGTCTGCGGGCCTCCTCGTAAACAGGAAAGAAATAGGGGTCGTTTAGGCGTCTCTCTCCTTCTAATCCGCGTAGGAAAATTCCACAGGCCCCGTTTTTCTTTGCGAACCGTGCTTCATCGAGTGCCTTATCAATAGTCAAGAGCGGCAGCACCGTCACCCATCGCAGGCGTTTTTTCTCCTGTCTCCAGATATCCGCCAACCAACGATTATAGCTTTTGCATAATGCCAGCTCCACCTCGGGGCGCCTGGTGAGAGGCCTCAGAAAAAGGGATGGATAGAGCACCTGTATATCGATTTCCAGCTCATCCATATGCCTTAAGCGGCTGGATATGTCGGCCATCTCCCGTGATGCCTTCGGGGTTTCTTGTCCGACGTTCTTTACCTTTGGTTGAAATTTCCCGTCAACCAGCCAATATTCTGTACCCGGCGGCTGCGGGTCCCGTTCAGAAACAATCACGGGCCTGAATTTATGTTCCGATGGGTCCATGTAATCCCAAGTACGCTCGTTCTCTAGGACATGCGCATCCGCATCGATGGTTACCATTGTCACCCCACCCTGGACTTCAACTAAAGTGTTATCTTCTGAGAGGCAGGCGATCTCATTGTACGTTCCGTCTTAGAGCCGAGCGAATGCCCACACCCCTGGCATAGATAATCATGCAGTTCCCCATCAGGTAAAACTAAAAGAAGCCGTTGGCGAACAGGCATCGCCCGTCTGCACTGTTTGCAATATAAAAGACTGGCCTGGAGTTGATCAAAACTCTTTTCCATTCCCTCGGACCAAATTTAAGCTTTATGTTGCTCCCTCGCCGGGTCTCTGGCTTCTTTGATGACCTTCTCGGTGAGGTGAGGGGGGAGTTCTTCATATCCAAAAAACTCCATCTGGAACCCTCCTCGACCACTGGTCATCGCATGTAGATCCTGAGCATATTTCAGCACCTCTGCCATTGGAACGCGAGCTTTAATGGATTGGGTGTGGCCCTTGGTTTCGACTCCCAGGACTCGCCCTCTCCTGCTGTTCAGGTCTCCGATCACATCGCCCATGGAATCGTCCGGCACAGATACTTCCATGGACATAATGGGTTCTAGAATTATTGGCTTGGCCTTCTCCACGGCATTCTTAAATCCCATCGAACCAGCGATTTTAAACGCCATATCCGAAGAATCCACCTCATGGTAGGAGCCATCGTAAAGCGTCACACGGATGTCCACCATGGTGTATCCCGCAAGGTATCCGGCTGCCAAAGCTTCCTTCACGCCTTTTTCTACTGCAGGAATATAGTTTCGCGGGATAGCCCCACCGACAATTTCACTCACAAATTCAAACCCCTTTCCGCGGGGCAGCGGCTCAATCTTGATCCAGGTATCTCCGTATTGCCCTCTTCCCCCAGACTGTCGTTTGTATTTGCCTTGAGCGCTGACTTTTCCCTTGATGGTTTCCTTGTAAGGCACCTTCGGGGCTTGAAGCTTTACCTCCGCCCCATACTTACGCCTGAGTTTTTCGACGATCACCTCAATGTGGAGCTGGCCCATACCGGAAAGGATAAACTCTCTGGTCTGTGGATCCCGATGCATTTCCATGTTGAGATCTTCCTCCATCATTCGATGCAGGCCCAACGGTGCTTTTTCCTCGTCTGCCTTGGTCTTTGGCTCCAGAGCAAAGGCAATGAGCGGAGGAAACTGGACTAACCCGTCAAATTGGATCGGTGCTTTCTCGTCGCAGAGCGTATCTCCTGTACTCGCTATCTTGAGTTTCCCTGCTGCCACAATTTCTCCGGCCACTGCCTCCTGAACGTTTTCTTGTTTTTTTCCTTCCAATCTAAATAGGTGACCGACCTTCTCTTTGGCCTGTTTATTTGAATTGTACACGCCCATTTCTGTGCTTATCTTTCCGGAAAAGACCCGCATGATCGACAACTTCCCGGCAAACGGATCTACAATGGTTTTAAAAACAAAGGCTGCAAATGGACCACCCGGGTCAACGGCTCGTTGCTCCAAATCCCCGGTAACGGGATTTTTTCCTTGAACCTTGCCTCTATCGAGTGGTGAGGGAAGATAATCGATGATGGCATCCATAAGCTGAGGGATCCCAACCTGTCGACTCGCCGAACCATAAAGAATCGGAAATAATTTTCCGCTTAGGCATCCTTCCCGAAGGGTTTGCTTGATTTCTTCCAAGGAGAGCTCCTGGCCATCAAGATATTTTTCCAGCAAGACGTCATTTGTCTCAGCTACGCTTTCCATCAGTTGCACCCGCATGTCCTCGGCGCTTTTTTTGAGATCCTCCGGTATCTCCGATTGAGTGAACTTTCCACTATTGCCTTCAAAGATAACGGCCTTCATCAGAAGAAGGTCGACCACGCCCCTGAATGCGTCCTCTGCCCCAATCGGAAGTTGCAGATAGACTCCCTTTGCCCCGAGATGACTTAGAATCGCATCGGTTGCTTGTTTTTGCTCGGATTTCTCGCGTTCCATTTTGCCGATAAATATAAGCCGGCTGATATGGGCATTGTCAGCACGGGCCCATAATCTTTCGGCTTCGACCTTAAGCCCGCTGGAGGGATTGATCAGAAAGATAGCCCCACCAAAGGCACGCATCGCATGAATGGCCTCTCCTAGAAATGGAGGGTAGCCCGGAGTGTCGACGAGGTTGATCATCGTCTTTTTCCATAGCAGGGAGTGAAACGCCGTAGAAATTGAAACGTTCCGCCTGATCTCCTCAGGTTCAAAATCAAAAACGGAAGTCCCGTCTTCAGTATGACCCATGCGCTGAGTCGCCCCTCCGCTGAACAGCATGGCCTCTCCTAGTGAGGACTTTCCTACACCCCCATGGCCAAGAATTCCCACATTACGCAGTTTTTCTAAATCTGCCCTTGCCATATCTGCCCCCCCTTGATTTATTTTCCGCCCTCTTTTTTGAACCTCGAACCATGTTTCTTTCATAAATGATGCGCAGCCCTTCCAGGGTGAGCAACTTATCTACTTCATCAATGGTGCGGGAGTCAGATGCGATGAGCGGAGCCAACCCCCCGGTAGCAATCACCCGAGCTCGTACCCGGTTTTCCTGCCGGATTCGCTCGACAATCCCATCAACGAGGGCTACATAACCGTAAAAAATCCCTGCCTGAATGGAATGGACCGTGTTTTTCCCAACAACCTCTTTGGGCTTAACGATCTCTACCCGGGGAAGTTTGGATGCTCTCTGGAAGAGGGCCTCTACCGAAATAAGCAAGCCCGGGGCAATAGAACCCCCCAGGTATTCTCCTTTCTTAGAGACGACATCAAAGGTGGTGGCCGTTCCAAAATCCACGACGATGCAGGAGTCATGGCACTTCTCATAGGCGGCCACGCTGTTAACAATCCGGTCGGTTCCTACGTCCTTGGGGCTATCGTAGAGGACCGGCATGCCTGTCTTAACACCCGGCCCCAGCAAAAAAGGATGGAGGCCGAAAAACCTTACACCAAGTTCTTCGGCTACACCCTGCATGGGGGGAACCACGCAGGAAACACAGATGGCGGATATCTGATTCGGGCTGATTCCCTGAGAAGAGGCAAGCTGGAGTATCAAGATGCCATATTCATCGGCGGTTCGCTCGGCCTGTGTCAGGAGTCTCCAATGAGCGACAAGGTTCGCTCCCTTGTAGACTCCTAAGACGATATTGGTATTGCCGATATCGATGGCCAGTAGCATAGCTATGGACCGTTATCTATCAATGGGGATTACGTCCCCTACCAGTATCTTATGTCGGGCTCCACCCTCGTCTTTCAAGATCAGAGCCCCGTCATCGTCAATCCCCATGGCTTTTCCAATTATAGACCGATCGATCATTGTCACCCTGACCTTTTGCCCTTTAAGCCGGCAGAAGCTCTCCCAACGAGGGGCGACTGAAGCAAAGCCTTTTGCCTCAAGATCCCCATAGCACTGGTCGAGGTCTTGAATCAAGCGGCGGGTGAATGCGATACGATCTACGGGCATCTGCATCAGAGCCATAATGGAGGTAGCACTTTGCTTAATTGCTGCTGGCATCCGTTCCGGTAGATAGTTCAGGTTGACCCCGATTCCTACTACAACAAAAAGTATCTTGTGGGTTTCGCAGGAAGATTCCGCCAAGATCCCGGCCAATTTTTTTCCTCCAACAAGGATATCGTTAGGCCACTTGATTTCCGGGGGAAAGGAAATGAATGACCATACCGTTTCTGCCAGGGCCACTGCGGCCATTAGAGTGAGTTGAGGGGCATGGACTGGAGAAAGTCGAGGGCGCAGTATGACAGAAAGATAAAGGTTGACTCCGGGGGGCGAAACCCAACTCCGTCCCATACGGCCCTTGCCTGCAACCTGCGCTTCGGCAATGACGACCTCTCCTTCGACTGCACCTTCTTGGGCCAGTTTACGGGCATAGGCGTTTGTGGAATCAGTCTGTAGAAGATAATGGATCCTGTTTCCGAGCCGCGCCGTCAGTAAGCCCTTCTGAATCTTATCGGGTTCGAGAGGGGCGCCGAACGGTCCTATGGTTTCATCTCTTTTTGTCTTGAAACCTCTATCCACCTTGTAGGTCCGGTAGGCTTATTTTCATGTTAAAATCCACTGCCGGCGCAGAGTGTGTCAGGGCACCCACGGAAATAAAATCTACCCCTGTGGCAGCCACCTCACGTAACCGTGCCAGGGTAATGCCTCCTGATGCCTCAACCCATATCCTTTTATTGACGAGGCGTACGGCCTCAGTCATCATCTCAGTTCCCATATTGTCCAGCATAACTACATCGGCGCCGGACTCGAGGGCTTCTTGCACCTGTTTTAATTCTGAGCATTCCACCTCGATCCTAGCCATAAAAGGGGCTTGGCGCCGTATGCTGTCGACGGCTGCTGCTATGGATCCGGAGGCAGCAATGTGGTTGTCCTTGACTAAACCCGCGTCAAAAAGACCAAGCCTGTGGTTCATACCACCCCCCATCCGCACTGCGTATTTTTCCAGAGTACGAAAACCGGGAGTGGTTTTCCGAGTATCGATAATCTTGCAGGGAAACTCTTTGACAGCGTCGACATATTCGCGGGTTAAAGTGGCCGTTCCCGAGAGACGCTGGAGAAAGTTAAGGGCTGTCCTCTCCCCCATAAGCAGCGCCCTTACTGGACCGTTTACTTCAGCTACAACCGTTCCTCGTTCCGTCAGTTCCCCGTCGCGACAGAGGCAATTAACCTTGGCGTCGCTATCCAGAAGTTTAAAGATCTCGCTTAACAGAAATACTCCCGCTAGGACACCATCGCGTTTGGCTCGAAAAAAACCTGTTCCTTGGGAGTCGGGAGTAATCGTGCAAAGTGTTGTGATGTCCCCTGCGCCAATGTCCTCTTCCAGAGAACTCCTGAGCAGCTGACGAATCTGTGGTGTGATTGGAACATCCATCGCTATGACTCCTCTCCGGTTTGCCGAATTTCCTGGATCCTTTCCAGGCTGCGGTTGAGCGTCCGGAGCTTAGCCTCACACTCTTCCGTTTTGCCTTTCTCCCTCTGGATGACCTCTTCTTTAGCCTTAGCAACAAACTGTTTATTAGCGAGTTTCTTCTGTCCCCGAGCCAACTCTGCCTCTACTTTCCCGATCCGTGTCATAAGCCGCTCCGCTTCTTCTTGTAAATTCACCAAGCCGCTCAGAGGAAGGTAGATCTCAGTGGCCCCCACCACCGCGGTAGTAGCCCCCCTTGGCCTTGCACCAGAGGCAAGGTATTCCAGGGAATGCACCCGGGCAAGTGCACGAAGGTACGGTTCAAGGGATCGAAGCAGGGCAAGATCCTTTTCTAACCCGAAGAAAACCACCTGTACCTCTTTGGAAGGGGGACAGTTTATTTCCGCGCGCAGGTTCCTTACGGCTCGGGCCACCTCGATGAAGAAACCCATGGTTTTCTCTACCCCCGGCTGCCTCCAATAAGAAACGGCGTGGGGATAGGTTTGCAGCATAATACTCCTATTGGTTTTAGTTAGGACCTGCCATATCTCCTCCGTCACGAACGGAATCACTGGATGGAGCATCAGAAGAATCTTCTCCAAGACCCCACGCAGGACCCGCTGGGTCTTCACCGGGTCGTCACCTAGGGTTCCATTGAGAGAGAGTTTGCTCATTTCTATGTACCAGTCACAGAACTCATGCCAGGTGAACTGGTAGAGATGCTGGGCGAACTCGTTGAAACGGTAGGACTCGATCGCCATTCTGGTCTTCTCAATAGTACCGGCCAGGCAGGACAGGATCCACCGATCCGCCATATTGAGGTTTTCTTCCTGCAACACGAGTACTTCATCAGACGTCGATTGCTTTCTGCTTTGCAACTCTTCGCTGATGTTCATGATGACAAAGCGGGCGGCGTTCCAGAGTTTGTTCACAAAATTCTGGTACCCTGCAATGCGCTCTTGTGCGAGTTTCACATCCCGCCCCATCGCCGCAAGTGAGGCTAAGGTGAAGCGAAAGGCATCGGTCCCGTACCGGTTGATGACCTCAAGCGGATCAATGACATTGCCCTTGGACTTGGACATCTTCTGCCCCTCTTGATCCCGCACCAGGGCATGGATATAGACATCTCGGAACGGAATATCTTTCATGAACTTAAGTCCCATCATTATCATCCGTGCAACCCAGAAAAAGAGGATGTCAAACCCTGTCACGAGCACCGAGGTGGGATAGAAGGCTTTTAGGTCTTTAGTCTTCTCCGGCCAACCCAGAGTTGAAAACGGCCACAGGGCGGAAGAAAACCATGTGTCGAGCACGTCAGGATCGTGAATAAAAGAATCTCCCCCACATTTTGCGCACTGCGTTGGGGCTCCTCGTTGCACGATGGGGCTGGCCTCCCGAGTCATGACGAACTCTCCAGGGCGGGTCTGAAGAATATGATCCGCATCACAGGTCTTGCAATACCACGCCGGTATTTGATGACCCCACCATATCTGGCGTGAAACACACCAATCCTTAATATTCTCCATCCATGCAAAGTAAGAGTTGGCCCATCCCTCGGGAATGATCCTGATCTTTCCCTCGCGTACCGAACGGATCGCCGGTTCGGCCAAGGGTTTTATTCTGACGAACCACTGAGGGGTTAGGTAGGGCTCGATCACCGTATGGCAACGATAACACCGGCCCAGAGTATGGCGATAGTCCTCGACTTTGGCGAGGAACCCTGTCTCTCTCAGCTCTTCCTCCACAAGTCGCCGAGCGTCATACCGGTCTCTGAAACGGAAAGGCTTGAGCCAAGCGGGTTCTTCACCCAGCTCATTCAGCAACGACGACATGTCAATCTGTGCCGCATCGTTAAAAATATTGATCTTATCGAGACCATGCCGTTCCCCAATTTCGAAGTCATTAAAATCATGCCCTGGCGTAATTTTTAGCGCACCCGTGCCGAAGCCCTCGTCTACAAAGGGATCCGATATCACGGGGATCTCCCGCCCAACGATGGGAAGACGAATCTTCCTGCCAACGAAGCCAAGATAACGCTGGTCCTTTGGATTAACTGCTACGGCGGTATCACCGAGCATCGTTTCAGGCCGGGTCGTTGCAACTACCAGACTTTTAGACGGTATATCTACTAAGGGATAGCGGATATACCAGAGGTGACCGTCTTTCTCTTCGTGAAGCACTTCAATATCGGCTAACGCCGTCTTACAGCGGGGACACCAATTGATCAAGCGCTCCGCCCGATATAGGAGTCTATCTTCCCAAAGACGGACAAAGGCTTCCCGGACAGCCAGGCACAGCGTTTCGTCCATGGTGAAGCGCTCACGACTCCAATCGCAAGAAACCCCAAGAGCCCTGAGTTGTTGCAGAATAGTGGACCCCGTATTTTGCCGCCAAGCCCAGACGCGTTCAATGAACCGCTCCCGTCCCAGTTGGACCCGCGTGAGTCCCTCCTTTCCAAGCTGCCGCTCTACTACATTCTGAGTCGCAATGCCCGCGTGGTCGGTTCCCGGCACCCAGAGGACACTACAACCATCCATCCTTTTGTAACGGCACAAGATGTCCTGGAGGGTATTATTGAGGGCATGTCCCATATGCAGCGACCCGGTGACATTGGGAGGTGGGATAACCATAGAAAAATGGGTTGTGTTTGAATCGGAGGGGCGAAAGCAACCCAGATCAGACCAGTAGGTATACCATTTCTTCTCGATCTCCTTATGCGAATATGTTTTTTCCAATTGCCCGGTCATCACGTTACTTCGACTTTTTGGGTGGTGTTTTTTTTTCGCTGGATACGGGCTGTTCTTGCACAACATCCACCAGATCAATAAACTGAAAAGCCTCCTGAGGTGAAGCTCCCTCCGTTTTTTTCTTATGCACCACCTCGGGCTTCTCGCCCTTAGTGCCCCCTTTTGCCGAAGATCGCGATGTTTTCCGGGAAACCCGTTGGGAAGAAATGAGTCTACCCAAGGCTGATTGGAATACCTCCCGATCAATGGGTTTTTTCATGACAATCAGTTTTCCACCCGTAGGCAAATGCGAAGTCTCTTTGTCCTCCAACCACAGGGTCGGTGTTTTACACTTTCTAATGGCACGGGAGAATTCCGCAGTCAATTGATCGTTTTCCCTTAGTGCGGCTCCGTCGACAATAAGAAGGTCATAACCCTCAAGGGCTCGCGAGCGGGCCGACACAAAGTTGTCTCCGGCTTCAACCTCGTGTTCTGGATGAAGCGAGAGAGTTATAGCCTGTCGAAGGATCTTTTGCGGTTCAATAAGAAGTATTTTCCCCATGGCTCTATCGATGATGCTCACTCCTTATCTTGACATAGTGAGAAGCTCAAGTAAGATAATATCATTAGAAACATTTTACATTCGATGCGAAAGTGGCGGAACTTGGTAGACGCGCAGGATTCAGGATCCTGTGGGCTAACACCCGTGGGGGTTCGATTCCCCCCTTTCGCACCATTTTTAATACATTTTATTTATCATAGCTGCTGAAATTTCTCTAACGATTGCGTGCCATTCCCCAATAATCCACGGCAACGGAGAACCGTAGTTTCCCAATGTGCTACACACGGGCTAGCGACGGATCAAAATCTTTAAGGGAGAGAAAAAGATCAGCTGAGGTAGGATTAGGCGCTGTTGAAGATTGCAGACTTTCAACCCGTTGTAGTTAAGTACCCTTTAAATTACTAACTCATATGCATTTACGTTGGCCAGTTGTATTGTACCTTGTAATTTTTCTCAGTGCGTGCTCCAAAAATTCCACGACACAGACAGATAAGGCACGGGCACCGGATGCCGCCCGCGGTAGACGCGTCTACCTGGCAAACTGCACTACGTGTCACAACACAAACCCCTCCAGGCCTGGAGTGACCGGTCCCGCCATCAAAGGGTCTTCAAAGACTCTGATTGAGGCAAGGGTTCTCCGGGCCGGTTATCCTACGGGCTACTCCCCCAAACGAAAAAGCTCGCTGATGCGTGCCAAGCCGTATCTGAAGTCTACGATCCCTGACCTTGCAGCTTTTCTCAATTCATCTCCCTGAAAAGATCTCAGAAAATTAGATAGAAGAGTAAATAGAGAACGGCTGCAAGAATAAACCCGGCCCAAATGGTCCCGGAGACGGAGCCCAAGGGCTTTTTTGTTGCGCCCTCCGTGCCGATGAGGCAATTGATCTCCACTGCTACTATGATCACGGCTGCCAGAATAAGCATCAGGGCGGAGGACCCTGCCGTCGCGCCGGCCCCGACTAGGTTATAGTGGCTCGCAGCACCCATGTAAAAAAGCATCGGAATGGAGAAAAGAGTGTTGGTCCGGGAGGCTAGAGATGCCCTCTTACCATACGGGGCAGCCTCGGGAATAGCTTGCCCTCCCTGCGCTACTTGGGTGGCCGATGCGATCACGACCTGTTGCTTCGGCCAGATCACCATCCATACATTGGCCCACATGAGAACTCCCATAAGACCCCCGGTTGTGATCGCCAGCCCATAGGAAGACGTATAAAAATCCGCCCCGCCCTGGTCATGGACTTTCTGAAGATAAATGAGTAGCCCTGCTATGAGAGTAAACATCGCGCCCCATCGGAACCACCAGAGAGCCCGGGGCACGAGTTTTTGGACCGCGGCGCTCCTCACCGGTGCTTCAGTTTCTCCAAAAAACGGCGTTTGGATAAAATTGAAATAGTACAAAATCCCAATCCAGGTAATGCCAGCTAGAAAATGAATCCACCGCAATATGAATAGATAGAGTTCCATAATCCGCCCTCCTTAGAATTTGCCTTTGCCAAACTTATGAGATGGGTAAATCCTGCTGCCTAAGTTGATTTTTATATTAACGTAAGCCCCTAGTTGTCAAGGGAAAAAGAGCTCTACCGTAAGAAGTGTGGTTCCTCAGGAGAAAACCTTCCGGCCTGAGTCAATAAGGCTGTGCCTCGACGGCTACCCTCCCGTCCCCTTCGGCTGAGCTCTCCAACGGCCTGGGCCTGCCTCCAACCCCCACGTCCCTGTGCCTCAAACCTCCAGGTTTCCTCCCTCGGAACCGTACGCATGGGTGCACGGCGCAGGGGGACTGCTCCGAAGAGAGGGAGACGGCCGACTCTAAAGAGACTTGAGGGAAATGAATCTCACAGGTTAAGTGCTTATGGGCAGAGGAGTACAGGTCTATCGGCTCCCACTGAGGAGCGGGCCCCCTGTGTCTAACAGGAGCACCATACTTTTTAATGGAGAGGGGAGGAAAAGAGCTCGATATTCACTAAAATCCGGTAGGAATGCGGCATTGCTGTATAGAGGTGGAACTCTCTACACAGCGAAAGAGAGGTCAGGCAGGGCTCCCCTGGATACCTAATGGGGAGTTTTTCCTCCTTTGGGCTCCAGAAGGCCTTGGAAAGGGGTCACCCTTTCGGCGACTCTGAAATGAAGCACATTCAGGAGATAGTTCGCCCGCTCCTCTAGGGATTTGGCCTCGAGAAGACTTTGTTTTTCCAGAGTTGGAAGATTGAGAGAAAAACAACAGAGGTTTAACCATGTTGTTCCCTCTAGAGAAGGGTCTGCTAAAATCTTTATTAAACCTGATTCTTTTTCTTCTAACGCCCGTCCCAGGAGAACTAGGATTTCTTTTTTTAGCGAACCTGGAAGGATCTTTTCCGACGCCGCCGGCTCCTCTCGGAGCACCACCCTGGCCTGGCGATAAGGCGTGTCATCAAGAATATGTTCCTGAATCATGAACTCCTGCACCCCGAAAAGAACAATATTATATCGACCGTCAGGAAAAGGTGTAGCTTTAACAATCTCTCCCATGCACCCCACGGAATAAATCTCCGGATTTTCATGATAGGTCTTCGTCCAGTTTCCCCGCAACAACGCCATTCCGATCATCCCTTGAGCGATCATTGCATCTTTAACCATCTGCCGGTAGCGCGGCTCGAAAATATGTAAAGGAAGATGAACCTTGGGAAAAAGGACGACGTTGGGCAACGGAAAAATAGGAATGTGCCGTGTTGAGCTCAAAATACTCTGTGTCTCCTTCAAGTCGCCCCAGCGGGCTTCCACGCGCCAGGCACCCCTCCACCGCTGTTACTACCACAAGCCGGCGGCCGGCTTCAACTGAGATTCGGCTTGAACTATAGCCGGATCTATGCCATTTTGCCGATAACCCTCGAGCATTAATGGAGTTCATTCTGATCCAGAAAAGCAAAACTTCAATTCCACCTTTCTTGGCACACACGATCAATAAGATGCCGGCCCTTGCCGGTGCCGCTGACCCCTTTGTTTGTGTCGCCGGAGAGTTGGAATTAGTAGAACAAAATCTAAAGTGCTCTGTCCGTTCGGCTGAGCCCGCCCTGACGAATATCTCTTCGCATCTCATCTTTGGCGGCGGAAAGAGAGTCCGCCCCATGCTTACCTTGCTCGCCTTCAAACTCTTTGGAGGAGAAAGGGTAGAGGAGATCGTTGATATCGCTACGGCTATCGAGCTTATCCATACCGCAACGTTGCTCCACGATGACATTATCGACGGTGCTGAGATCCGGCGTGGCAAGGACTCCGCCTACAAGAAGTTTGGTTTAAAGGCTACCTTAGTAACTGGAGATTTTCTTTTCATTAAGGCCTTCGAATTTGCAGGCAAGTTTGACGATACGGTGGTTCAGTGGACGGCTGAAGCCTGCGCCCATTTGACGGAAGGAGAAATCCTGCAAGGTTCCTTCAGCCGAAATAGGAAGGTGACGGTTCAAGATTATCTCGAGATTGTCAGGCGAAAAACTGCCTCTCTATTTCAAACCGGCGCCAGGGTGGGAGCCTATCTGGCCGGCGCCAGTCCATCCGTAGTCGACGAGATGGCACAGTTAGGTTTAAACTTGGGAATCGCTTTTCAGGTGATCGATGACGTATTAGACGTGATCGGTCACAAAGAACTTTTGGGTAAACCCACCGGAATGGATCTCCGAGACGGCAACCCCTCTCTCCCCATCATATTAGCTTTAAACGAAGGCGATAGAGCGGTCTCAGAAGCCTTCGAATGCGACCATCCTACGAACGAACACATTCGGGAGGCCATCGAGGCTATGGTCCAGGGGCCAGCGATCCGTCAGGCCAGAACGTTTTCTAAAACCTATGCGGACCTGGCGTATCAGGCGATCCGAAAGCTTCCGCCATCATTCTATTCAGACGGTCTTAACACCTTGGTACAGCTAATTGCCCAAAGAACTTTTTAACGGCATTAGGAAACTCTCTTTCATGCGTTATTGTTCCGTCTTGCCGCTCAGACCCGGCAGCTAGCCGTTATGGTTTTGCCCCAGGATCAGCGCGAACGTTTAGTTCAAGAACTATTTGACCGTATCGCTCGGCGCTATGATTTGCTTAATCGCGTAATTAGTTTTCATTTAGATACCTTCTGGAGAAAAAAACTTCTGGGGGTACTGGCCCTTAAGAGTAACGAGCGTTTTTTTTTAGACCTCGGGACAGGTACGGGCGATCTTGCTCTCATGGCTGCCCGGGAAATAAGTGAAAACGCGCTAATGGTCGGGCTGGATTTTTCTCCGGAGATGCTCCGACTCGCACGGGCAAAAAGAGATCGAAGCCCCCATGGGCATAGCATCGTATACCTCCAAGGAAGCGCGCTCGTGCCCCCGTTTAAAGACGAAACTTTCGATGCGATTATGAGTGCTTTTGTCTTGCGGAACATCACCAATCTTAATCTCTTCTTCCACCAGGCCTATCGTCTTCTGAAGCCTGGGGGACGAGTCGTCACTCTTGACATGTTCCCGCCCAAGGGTTTTCCTTTTTCCGTACTCTATTCACTCTACTTTTACCGTATGGTTCCCTGGATCGGTGCAGGCTTGGCTTATGACCGTAAGGCCTACCAGTACCTTTCGGATTCGGTTCGAAGGTTTGATCCTCCGGAAACGATTGCCGGACTCATCCGGCAAGCGGGTCTCGATCGCGTAAAAGTCCGCAAATTTCTCCGGGGGGCCATCTGCCTCCATGTGGGTGAAAAGCCGCTCTTGCAGGCAAAGCAGGCTTGATCACCATGCATGGATTTCCAAGTAGTTTTTTGCTCCTCTTCTATCAGATTTCCCTGGGAGGGTTGTTCGTTATTGCAGCCACTCCGTTCCATAAGCTGGAACGCGGATTTTACAAATCAACCGTAGGAGTCCTTTTCGTACTGAGCCTTTTGGGACTGTTGGGGAAAGCAGAGCTCTATCGCGAATCTAACCTTAGTGGCATCAGTCTCGGCATCAGACTCGAAATCGTTATCTATCTGTTTTATGTTCTATGTTTTGGTCTTTACCTTTATTCTCTCTGGGGAGAATATATCCTGCTCAGGGCTCGAATATTTTCTATCTCTCTATTGGTGGGGGTGGCCGGTCTTTCCCTGAGTTCCCATAGTTTTTACCAGGCACCATTCTGGTCTGTAGAAACCTTTCTTTATCCTGTCAGCTTTTTACTGTCTGCGCTCCTTTTAGGGAGCGTGACGGTCGGCATGCTGATCGGCCACTGGTATCTCATCGACACTGGCCAAAGTATTGAGCCGTTTATCAGGGTTTTTAAGTTTTTTGTTATTGCACTGATTATCCAGAGTATTTTCTTTCTGTTTCTGCCGTTGCTCCTCTATCTTTTTGGGAATCCAAGGACGGTCATGGGCCTGCAAACGATCTGGAATGATCATTTTACGCTTCTCCTGATCCGCCTGTCGGTTGCCCAGGGTGGAGCGCTGGTCCTAGCTTATTTAATATGGCAAACTTTGAAGATACCCCACACAATGGCGGCCACGGGGCTATTCTACATTTCCCTTCTCGGGGTTTTCGTGGGGGAGATGCTCGGAAGACGAATTCTAGCGTTAAGTTCCCTACCGTTTTAAACCAGAAGGCGGTTCGCCGGATAGCGAATCCGGGTAGGTTTTAATCTTTATTACCCTAAGGCCATGAGAGGTCCACCCAAGGTCATAACCGACTTTTTCCCCTTCCTTAAGCTCATTGGGTTTTGTGTCCTTTCCCAAAAGAACCACTAACTGGAATGAGAACGGAACCTCCCGGCCTCCTTCTGTCCGAATCAGTCCCATATCGTTGCTTGGAAAGAGTTTAGTGATCACTCCGTGATGGAAGAGATCTATTTCCTCCGGAGGTACTTGATTTTCGTTCTGCTCGCTCATGTATTCACTTTAAAACTTATACAACCATATGGTCAAGGTCCTATCGGCTCTCCCATGAATTACCCCGCAGCAAGCTGCGGGAAATTAACCCGTAGCGATTAAAAAGAGTGTTCCTCAGGCAAAAACGTTCCGTCCTGGGCTGAAAGCAACTGTCCGCCGTGAGGAGCTATCAGTCCACTATCGTCATTCTTCACTCCTTTGTCTTAGCAACCACATGTAGCCCGCATTCCTTCAACTCGGGGCTTTCCCACCACCATCTTCCCGCCCGGATATCCTCACCCGGCTTGACGGCCCGAGTACAAGGAGCACAGCCAATGCTGGGAAATCCATGGTCATGGAGCTTATTATAAGGAACCTGATTCTCGTTAATGTAATCCCAGACCTGCTTTTCGGTCCAATCAGCTAGTGGATTGAGCTTGACAATACCTCCGTGGTCCCTATCACTATCCACCTTCCGGAGGTCCGTCCGAGTAACCGCCTGCCGGCGGCGGAGACCGGTGATCCAAGCGTCCAAGTCTTTCAACGCGCGATTCAGGGGCTCCACCTTTCGGATACGGCAGCACATTTTGCGCAACTCAACAGTCTTGTAAAAGGGGTTAAGCCCGTGGCGTCGCGTCATATCTTCGACTCGGGTAGCATCCGGGAATAACACCTCGATGTCGATACCGTAACGTTCCCGAATCGAGTCCATGCAGTCATAGGTCTCCTGAGGCAGCCGCCCGGTGTCTAATGTAAACACACGGAAGTCCGAACCGTTTAGGCGGTACATCATATCCATCACCACAGACTCTTCCGCCTGGAACGAACAAGCAAAAGCGATTCTCGGTTGGAAGGTTGCTAAACCCCATTGCAGAAGCTCTTGAGCCGTTAAACGTTCCAACTCACCAGCGCCGGCTTCCCAGCCATCGATTTTCGCGGCAAATGTCATCCTAAATCCTCCTCAGGTTATTTTATACTTTAATTAAGAATCTTTATCGGTTAAATTACTTTTTATCTAAAAAAAATACCTCACTTGACCAGCCTATTGAACACTACCACCGGCCGATTCGATATTTTCCAGCAGTGTTCCGGCCTCAAAAAAAGCTGCGGTCTTCAGCCGGACGCCGAACCGTCTCTTTAGATCATTCTCTTTCTGCACAGCGAACTCCGCCCCCCCATATAGGATTTGTCCCAATTTCTCGAGTTCCGGTTTAACGGTACGAAACGTGTCTTCAGTGTTCGGTGCGCGGAGTCTATCGTTTATAAACACGAGTGCCTCATTACTCCAAAATTTAAACCTCCCGCCGAGAGCTGGTTCGTCCTCCAGTCTACGGCAGTTTTGGAGCGCCGACCTGAAGGCGGAAAGAAGCTTCTCGCCGTTCGATCCTTTCATAGGTCTCTTCCTGTTGTACAGAAGCCCTAGTTGTTTATCGGTTTGATCAAGGCTGAAATTTGCCTCATCGGCGACCAAAACCAGCCCGGGGCCCGTTGGCATGTGACTGTAATCGGCCAGGTCATAGTAATAGCCGTCCGAAGCCTGTATCCATGCATTGAAAATGGGGATGAACGCTTTCAGAGGCAGCTCGCCGCCTCCCTTGACGGGGAGTTTAATATTAATTTTCTGTAGATCCATCTGTCACCGTATCATCATTGTTGAGCAACTCCACTTTGGAGCCGGCTATAGCAGTTATGTGCTGCGTCAATGAATAGCTGTGCCTCCTCAATACGTTGACGGGCCAATTCCCAGCCGTCGTCGCCGTTACTCTTTCGCACGTCTTTTGCCTTGAAAATAAAATCCGCAAATTTGCTGCCGGCGAATCTGTCATAAAAGAGTTTTGTATTGCAGAACCGTTCGCGAAATTCAGCTAGGATCGCCTCTTCATCATCCGAAACATCATTGACTTGCACCTTAATAAGCCCTTGAGCGGCATGTAACATCGAGGTATAAGCTGTCCGAATAGCGTTCTTGCAATTCCCACTGTCCAGTTGTATCTGCGATTCGAAAAGTTCACGTTCGCTCGCGGCCAGGGTAAACTGTGCTTGAGAAACCACCTCCCCTGCGCACTCTCCTGTGCCCATATCCGTGAGCGTAAATTCGCGCGGATCCCCCCAATCACTGTAAAAGGAATCGTCTACTTCGTGAGAAGGGATCTTGGCAAGATCCTCCAGCATGTCCTTGACCCGCCTCTTACCGATCCTATCGATGAATTCCTTAAAATTCTCACCCTTCAGACGATCCCGAATGTAGCGTTCCGTGACCCTAAGGACCACATCAGGTATTCGCTTGGACGGGACCGCTCCCGAAGCGAGTCCATAGGCGCCGGCATTATCTCGCCACATTCCACCCAACATCACCTGGAAGTGAGGCACGGCATATCCATTAAAATTTCTACTGATGCCGTAAAAGCCGATATCAGCGAGGTGGTGATGCCCGCACGAGTTGAAACATCCGCTGACCTTAATCCGTAAATTCTTTACCGCCTGGTTCAACTGTAGGCTTTTTTCAGCCAGCCGGAGACGAAGCTCTCTGGCGAGTCCCCGAGATGATGCTATGCCCAATTTACAGGTATCCGTGCCCGGGCAGGCTGTGACATCCACAATAGTCCCGGCGTTGGCTTCCCCAAGATCTAGTTTTTCAAGGGCGCGATACAGTTCAGGGAGATCGGCTTCACTAACCCATCGTAGGACCATGTTTTGTTCTACCGTTGTCCGTACGGCATCCTTGACAAACCGCCGAGCGACGTCCGCAAGTCCCCGCAATTGGATAGCCGTGATATCTCCCAATGGCAAAGTGACGGTTGCCACGACATAATCGGTCTGTTTCTGATGATAAACGTTGGTGCCGACCCACGCATCAAATCCTTTGGGATGTGCTGTACCGTTTAAAGCTACTCCTTTTTTTAGAGGTTCCTCGGTAACTTCATCAACACCGGAAAGAAAGTCAGTCCATCGAGGGTCGACATCGAGCTTTTGGCGTTCTTCCCCTACGATCCTCCGAAATTCTTCAATCCCCAGATGACCGACCAAGAATTTGAGACGCGCGCGTGCTCGATTGCGTTTTTCCCCTAGACGAGCGAAAATCCTCGCTATGGCCTGCAAGGTCGGTAACAGCTCTTCAGCCGGCAGGAATTCATCAAAAAGTTTAGCCTTGCGCGGTACAGCGCCCAGGCCGCCACCAACATAGAATTCAAAACCGCGCCGCTCTTTACCGTCTATAACCCTCGTCCTCGCAATGGCACCGGCATCATGCATGTTCGCAAGCCCACATGCCTCATCCTTGCAACCCGAAAAAGCGATTTTAAACTTGCGCCCGAAATCTTGGGTATCCGGATGCCCCAATAAGAAATTTGAGCAGGCCTTAGCATAGGGTGTCACATCAAAAACCTCACCCTTGCAGACCCCGGCAATGGGACATGCCGTTACATTGCGGACCACGTTACCGCAGGCCTCTCTGGTAGTGATCCCGACTTCGGCAAGACGGCGCATTAGTGACGGCGTATCCTCGACGTGGACGTAGTGGTACTGAATATCCTGACGGGTTGTAACATGGGCAACGCCATCAGAATACTCCTCCGACAGATCCGCCAGAGTATCCATCTGTTCCGGATTTAGCCCTCCAAAGGGGACTTTGATCCGCATCATGCCTGGGGCATCCCAGACGGTTTCAGGCCCCTTTGTTCGCTCTCCAGAGGGCAATTTAAGTTTCTGTACACGCTTCCCGTCGTGCCGCTGTCCGTTGTCGTAGCGCTGTCCGTAGACGCCGCGGCGCAACCGAGTCTCGGCAAAGACCCTTTCATCAAGTTTCCCCTGCTTTCGTAGTTCAATCTGGGTCTCAAAGATATCAATCTCATGGGCGAGGTCTGGGGAAAGGTGGCCCGCCAGTTTTTCTTTCCAGGTTTGATATTCAGCCATTTTAGATATCTCCATTAACGTCTCACAAACGTTTACTAACGATAATACCAATTGGAATAGTTACTTATTTGTATATCTATGACCAAAAACTAGAAAAGTCAAGTCCAAAAGCGAAAAATTTAGGACAGGTTTTTTCTCTGACGGGCGATTGAACCTTGCAGCTCCATGAGCCCATCTAGCACTGCTTCGGGTCTGGGTGGGCAACCGGGAACATAGACGTCCACCGGTATAATGCGGTCGATCCCCTGCACCGTGGCATAGTTGTCGTAGAATCCTCCGCTTGCAGCACAGGCACCAAAGGCCATGACCCATTTTGGCTCGGTCATCTGCTCGTGGACCCGCTTGAGTACAGGCGCCAGCTTATGGTTGACCGTCCCTATAACCATGAGCAGATCAGCTTGTCGGGGACTAAAGCGAGGTAAGAGGGCTCCGAACCGGTCAATATCATAGGGAGACATTGACAGGGACATATATTCCATTGCACAGCAGGCCGTAGCAAAAGGATAGGGAAAAATCGAGTATTTTCTTGCCCATCCAATAGCTTTCTCCACGCGAGTTAAGACCACTGTTTCTGCCAGAAGCCCTTCCTCACTATGCTCGAGACTAGCCTTTTGGTTCTGCGATTGCATAATAATCACATAGGCACCATCAGGCTAAAAAATCAACCAACGTTTTCTGGTTTCCCCACCCTGCAGGATGCAGTATCCTTTCGCTTGACAAAAGGGTACACTCGTCTGACCTTCCCCGTTGACACATCACCCTCACAGGAGAAATTGAAAAATTCTGACTGAATCGTCCTGACGGGAAAACAGCTTCTACGAATCCACAATGGGATTCTTCACGGCAATAGAAAATCAGACCTTGACCACATTAATGGCTTGTGGGCCTTTTTCCCCTTGCGAAACTTCAAATTGGACGTTATCCCCCTCATTCAGGCTTTTGAATCCATCGCCTTGAATTGCCGTATAATGAACGAAGACATCCCCACCCCCTTCTTCTTCAATAAAGCCATATCCTTTGGAATTATTGAACCACTTGACTCTTCCAGTTGCCATGATATCAGTACCTCCCTACCCACCCGGACAAATTGAAAGCGGGTGAGCTTAGAACCCGTGACAGTAAAAATGTGTCACATGAACACTACTACGTAACCCATAGAACACCCGCCCTTATGGCGTACCGCTGGAATAGCGGCCTTGCTCGATAACGACTGAGATTAGATAAAGCTCAGTACCGTTGTCAAGCGAAAAATATTCGGCGGCATGAAAAGGAATAAAAAAGGATGCAATTGCAAATAGCCGTGATAGGCAGTTCCGATCGAGATCCGCGATTTCTGGCTCTGGCAGTAGAGGTCGGTAAAACTATCGCGGCAACAGGTGCGGTTTTAATCTGCGGCGGATTGGGTGGTATTATGGAAGCAGCCGCACGTGGCGCAAAAGAAAAAGGCGGGACTACCGTAGGGATTCTACCTGATTACAACAAAAACTCAGCCAACCCCTTCATTGATATAATCATTCCTACCGGACTCGGGCATGCGAGAAACATTTTAGTCGCTGCTTCGGGAGATTTAATAGTTGCCTTTCCGGGCTCTCATGGAACCCGGTCAGAGATATCAATTGCGCTCAAGCTTGCCAAACCTGTTGTGGGAATCAGGGCGTGGGGTGAAATACCTGGGGTTCGACAAGTAAACAACTTAAATGAATTAAAAAGGGAAATTAAAAGTGCTATATAAGATAGTTACAGTATATTTTTAATGTTGTCCTTTAGATCTATCTAGGAATTATACCCAGAAAAACGCTTTTATATTGACTTCTTGGCTGTTTTCTTTTATCCTCAGCTTTTGAAAATTCGTGTGAGGTCGGGTCGGGGAACGTTTCCCCGAAAAAGACCACGAGGCACCAAATGGCTGTTTACACTCCACTAACCAAAAGGGAATCTTCACGGATCGTAGAGGAGTTTGGACTGGGCGGTGTCCTGTCACTAACCGGTATTCGAACAGGATCCGTTAATACCCATTACCTTCTGGAAAGTAAACGTGGCCGGTTTTTAATTAAAATCGACGAAGTCAAGAGCGAAGTGGAGGTTAAACAGGAACTTGATCTCCTGCTCTATCTGAAGAGGCAAGGATTCCCCTGCCTCCAGCCGGTTAAAAATAAAAAGGGTAAATACTACCAGGAATTTCACGGCAAATATCTTTCCTTGAGCCGCTATGTGGGAGGGGTGGAGATCTCCGTAAAGGCCCTGACCTCGTCCCATCTGGAGGTCCTGGGTCACACTCTCGCCAACCTCCATCTTTTGGGAAGAGGATATAAGAAAGGGATTGATAACCGATTTGGCTTTGCGAAAATTGTCAATATGTATCGGGAGGTCAGGCAGCAACTTCCGGCCCATTTGAAGAATATCGTCAGGGTCCTAGATGACGAAGTCTCTTATTTGGAAAACTATCTAGATAACAATCTTCCCAAAGGAATCGTTCACGGGGATTTCTTTTCTGACAACATGAAGTTTAAGGGGTCTCGTGTGACAGGTATCCTCGATTTTGAGGCTGCCTGCCGGGGTAAACTTATTTGTGACCTTGCCACCGCTGCCAATGCTCTTTGCTTCCTCGATGGCCGTTACATAGTGGACCGTTTCGAAGCACTCATCACCGGCTATGAAGGTCTGCGGGCGCTATCCCTTCCGGAATGGGATTCGTTTCCCAATGAGCTCCGCTTTTCCGCATTGAGGTTTACCATTACGCGCATCAAAGATTTTTATCTTCAGCAAATTGATGAGAATAGGAGGACCCCCAAAGACTTTAAAGAGTTCTTCGACCGCCTTCTCATCCTGCGAAGAGAAAAGGATGGGGGGATGGAGGATATTCTTCTGGCAATGGCAACCGGTTATGACTATCGGAAATACCAGAAGTCCAAACCTTCCAAATAATCTCTCGACCTTTTAACGAGCTCGATAGCATTTGTCACGACTGCCCCGTTAGAGAATTACTTGCAAGCTTTTTCATCTTCATCAAGGTGTCCTTTCGAATCACTCCCATCAGACCAAAAAAGGTTAATAGGGCACCTAACAAGAATAGAAGCCTACCCCCGCTAAGAACAACGGAATAGAAATCGACCTTGACCCGCGCTGCATTATACCTCTCTCGGTCTTGGTTGATCCGCCGGAGCACTTCTTCGTTCTTTTGATGGTCTAACTCTTGAAAGCTACGATAATTATCCTCAAGGCCGGTTGGGGATGTCCTGTGCAGCAATGCCTCGTATTTTGTTATAAGTATGGCACCAACCGTCCAGTTTCCAATCCCCAATAGCAGGAACATAACTCCAGCTACTAGGACATAACTGGAATAGATATCACGAGGCTTCATATGCCAACTCCGACACCAGCTCTGCTTGGGCTAAAGGAAGCGGGAAATTACCCCTCAACACCAAACCTGCATTGAACTCTACAATGTATTGTTTTAATATACAGCATTCAATTATGAAATGCTACGTAATCGGAGACATTCATGGTTGCTTAGATGAGTTATGTCGCCTTATCGAAGCCCTTCCACTCCAACCGTTGGATCGACTAGTTTTTCTAGGTGATTACGTCGATCGAGGCCCAGACTCCAAAGGTGTTATCTCCTATTTGATCGAGCGCCGCCAAAATGGAAAACAGGACATCATTTTTCTAAAAGGAAATCACGAAGATATGTTTCTTTCCTATCTTGGTCTGCCCGGCCGATACGGTCAGATGTTTCTTTTTAACGGTGGCAGCGCCACCATGGCAAGTTATGGACTTTCCCCGATAAACGCTTCTCCACGAGAGGCCCTCTCCTCGATACCGGAAAGTCATCTCGAATTTCTAAAGGAGCTAAAGGTCCATTACCTGATGGAACCTTTCCTCTGTGTCCATGCGGGAATTCATCCCTTGAAACCTTTCAGCCAACAGATAGAAGAAGAGCTGCTGTGGATCCGTGACGAGTTCATTCACAACCAACATAAACTCCCCTATACCGTACTTTTTGGGCATACTCCGCAGAGAGAAGTGCTTTTTCATCTACCGTACAAAATCGGCTTGGATACCGGCCTCGTGTTTGGTAATAATCTTAGCTGCCTGGAGGTGAAAGAGAAGGTCCTGTTCCAAATCAAGAGGGGGGACAAAAAGGTGACGCGAAGATCAGTGAGCGATCAATGGCAATGTCTTGGCGCCACCGCAACCTGACTCTCCTCGGGTAATCTCTTTCAGTTGCAATGCTGTGGCGGTGTAGCTCAGTTGGTTAGAGCACGCGGCTCATATCCGCGATGTCGAGGGTTCGAGTCCCCCCACCGCCACCATAAATTTCAAAATTTTCCTACTAGTCACCTCGCTTATCTCTAATTCACTTGACATCGCGACTTGTGCTGTTTTAGGCATACGTTGGATTCGTAAGAATCTAACCATCTCGCCGGCGATGCAGTCGGATAGTACCGTCGATCCGAGTCTCACCCCTTCTCGGACTCACTCAGAGCCGAACTCCCGCACTGTTGCCTTTTTAAACAGGCACGAAGCTGGAAACGGCGGATATAGCCACCTGTTTGCCTACCCGGCACAGACAGGAGGGTTGGCCTGAAGGCAGTTCAGCCTGGCCCCTACTCAAAGATGAACAAACGCTTGGAACCTGCGTTTACGACTCAACACTGAATGCTAGAATATCGTAGTTGCGGCGGCGGAATTCAAACTCGCCGGCAATGGCCATTCCAAGTCCATTTACGTGAACAGTCAGTGAATGGGGATTGTCTTTGGACACGAAGGCGACTCCGACTTCGTATCTTCCGCCGACTTCCTTTAACAGAGTTGCATAGAGCCCCCGGAGAAGTCCGCGACCCCGATGCGTTTTATCAATGCAAACGGGTCCATAGACGAATGCCTTGTAGAAACTCAAGGGTTTCGCCCGATAGAGAATATGGTCGAATGAGCGCATCATCGTAGCAAGTATAGGGAACTGTTTGCTGTACACGCAACTGTACGAACACAGGTAGCCGAGCACCTGGCCCTTGTCGCTTGCCACGAGGAGGGCAATCTCGCTCGCAATCTCTACTAGATGCCGACGGGTGAATTCAGCGGAAAGGAAACCTTCTTGTTGATCTTTGAGATTCAGACTACCTCTGAGGTTGGCGGATTGGAGGCGAAGAATGCCGGTAAGATCCTCAGGTAGTGCTCGTCTAAAATCCACGCCTTATTGCTCGTCGCGCTAGGCCTTCAGGGAGCGAGTATGTGACCCGAATCCGGGTACAGCGATGTAGAGAAGCGGACCAGGAAAAGGGAAGAAAATACGAGTTTTTCCATTACAGCAGAGGAGCGTATAAGTCAATACGCATGGCTGATCGTATGCCGCGAAGACAATGCAACCTGCCGGTTAAAGTCTGGTGTGATTTTCTTGTGCGGTCGGCTCTTGCAAAGTTCCCCCTCCACCTCGCCTCCTCTCTACTCAACTTGTCGTATACAATACGACAAAACCGAGAGCATTGACCGTTCAGTTTATGGGATCAATTCAGGCATCGTTTAATTGCATCCCAGGATGTTTGACAACCCATTTCCCTGTGATATTGATGCCTTCGTACAGAATTCCGTGCATCGTGGGGGCGTGAAAGAGGAGTTTTACAATGGTTGACAGTAATCCAGGTTCGGGTAACGCATCCCTTGCAGAAGCCTCCCCGGCACAGACTAAGCGGGCATTGAAAGTTGGCGGTGGCCCTCCTGATTACGTCAAACACGCGCTAGAGGCGGTGGCGCAACCTTATAAAGGGATTACTACCGATGGAACGGTGATTCCGGGTCTCTTCCCTATCCAGAAAACAGGTGTGTCCACGCAGTCCATCAGAGAAGGTGCTGAAAACTTCCTGGGAACTCTGAACCCGGAGCAGCGTGCCAAGGCCCTATTTCCGATTGACACCGATGAGTGGCGCAAATGGAGTAATATCCATCGGCTGCTGATGCGGCACGGGATGCCGTTATTTGAGATGAACGATGCCCAGCGTGACGGAGCTTTTGCGCTCCTGAGAGAATGTTTGAGCACTCAGGGATTTGAGACCGCTCGGGATGTCATGCGTCTCAATGAAACAGTAATGGAGATGACGGGTAAGCACGATGAGTACGGTGAGGACCTTTACTGGCTCAGCATTATGGGGAAACCCTCCGCCGCTGAGCCGTGGGGTTGGCAGATCGACGGCCATCATCTCAACATCAACACCTTTATCCTCGGAGACCAGATTATCATGACCCCAACCTTTCTGGGGTCGGAGCCGGTCTTTGCCCAGGGCGGCAAGTACGGCGGCACGCGGGTGTTTAAAGCTGAAGAGGAGCAGGGACTGACGGTTATCCGTGCGCTTTCCGCGGAGCAACGTAACAAGGCTGTCCTCTCTCTCGATCTGCCGCGCGGTCTATTCACCACGGCCTTTCGCGACAACTTTGAGCTCCGGTACGAGGGAATCCCCTACGAAAGTCTCTCAAGTTCTCAACACGACCTTTTGCTCCGTCTGATTGAACTCCACGTCGGTCGTATCCGACCGGCTCATGCCCAAGTCAAGATGGAGGAGGTGAAGCGGCATCTGCGGGAAACTTACTTTGCCTGGATGGGCGAGATGGAAGAAGACAGTGTGTTCTACTACCGCGTCCATAGTCCGACGATTATCATTGAGTTCGACCACGAGCGGGGTATCGCATTCCCCCAATATCAGAAGCCTTACAAGGATCACATCCACCTAGTGGTTCGCACCCCAAATGGCAACGACTACGGTAAGGACCTCCTGCGCCAGCATTACGAGCAGTCGCATCATTCGAAATAGGCCGCATGAAAACAAGGCGTGATTAATGCACCGTTCAATTGCGCCTTGGAGTGTTTGCTAACCCTTATACCGTGGCATTCTCTTGGGGAAGCGATAAAGGCCACTCTTTATTCGCCTTTTTAAAGCACCTTATCAATCACGCCTCAATCGTCGGGATTCCTTCGAAACGTCTTAGGGTTTGAAAAAGTTATTGACAGTTAAACTATAGAAGTGTAAATAGTCAGCCTATTAGCCGTTTAGCACGATTTCTTGTGAAAAAGTCAAAATCCCTGCCGGAGGAGTAGAATGATGTCCTAAAGGGCGCTCGGGAGTGAGGCAAAGTCGCAGTATAAATCCCGGCGAGTACCAAGCTTAGAAAACACATGAAATCGAGTTTCGAAACCAGCTTTAAGGATCCACGCACTGGGTAACGTCTCGACGATGAACGAACCTAATGCCGAAGTCCTGGAATCTTATTTCCAGAAATACCCCGAGGTTCCCAAGGAGACTATTCTCAAACAACATCTCCTGAGCCTGGGTCATTGGTTTAGCGACGCCGCGCTCCGAGCCACAGCTGGTGCGCTGGTCAAGTCATACCGATTGTTCTCTTATGATCTCGTACCGATGGCCGACCTCAAGAGGGGAGAACATCGGCGCGTTCCCGAGCACTTCGTTCTACTTAATGGACCATACGCCCTACGTCCCGTGGGGATTCAGACTTCTCTTTCCCCTCATTCTCCTTACCTCATCGATGTGGTCGATGGCCGACTCGTACTGACAGCGGAAGGGCGCGTTCTGGCCGATATCCGATACCCGAAAATACCCGACTATTATGCGAAGTGTTTGCCTGATGGCACGCCTTATCATGAAATTGTGGCATTCGGAACATTCATTACGATCTTTAGGAATTGCCAATACTGGGGGGCTCACGAGGAGTGTAAGTTCTGTGACATTAACCAGAACGCTCGTCAGATGAAGTTGTCGCGGGACTTCACTCTGACCGCTCCAGTAAAATCCGTGAAAGATGTCGTGCAAGTAGTCGAGGCGGTCGCGAGCGATGCCCGCAAGGTTGACGCAGGTCCGCACGGCTTCTTGCTTAGCGGCGGAACCATCACTAAGACGCTGCACGGGAAAACCGAATCGGAATTCTACGGGGAGTACATACGCGCCATCAAGGAGAGCGCGGCGAAGCCAAAGATTACATTCGAGGTCAATGCGCGGCCGAGGGAAGAGATGGAATGGTACAAAGCCGCCGGTGTCGACAGTATACACCTCAACATGGAGGTGTGGGATAAACGTCTCTTCGAATGGATCAATCCTGGAAAAGCTCAACGTATCGGTTGGGACAACTGGGTGCGATGGATGTGCGAGGCGCAGGATGTTTTCGGCAAGGGGGGCATGCAGCCGAGCTTCGTCTCTGGTGTTGAAATGGCGCGGCCCCACGGGTATCAATCCGTGGCAGAGGCGGTCAAATCAACGAGCGCCGGCTTCGAATACCTGATGTCACGCGGGATTCTTCCGCGTCCTCAACAGTGGCGGCGGGAGCCGTCCACGGCTCTGTGCAAGGAGGCCGAGCAGCCTCCGGTTCCATTGGACTTTTACGTGCAGCTCATGCGCAATTGGTACGAGTGCTACCAAAAATATCGGTCGAACTTGCCACAATTTGGAAAGAGAAGGCCTGGGCTACTTGCGGAGCGTCGCTTGCTTGGTCCCGTTCACGGCACTTACGGCGACTATGTTTTGCTGAACGAGAATCTATATCCGGACGATATCGAAGATCAGATCAATCGGCGCAGCGTGCCGTTCGAGAAGCTCGAGGGAGGCTCAAGTGTTTCATGACATTTCCGCTAACATGCACCAGGTGATGCGAGCGCTAGAGGAACAGACGGCACAGGATCATCGGTCACTTCGCTCGGTTCCTATAGACCTCGGGCGCTGCCTTTCGCTCCTGGCGATGTCAGCCCCACACGGCGCATTCCTCGAGCTGGGAACCAGCGGCGGATACTCTAGTCTGTGGCTGTCCCTGGCTGCCCGCGCGAAAGGGGTTACGCTCACTACGATCGATCTCGATGAAAATAAGGTCGCCTTTGCTCGAAAGAACATCTCCCGCGCCGGAGCGGAAGGTTCGGTCCAAGTCGTTCACGGCAACGCTCTCGACTACGCGGACCGTTTTGAGGAGATCGCGTTTTGCTTCTCCGATATCGAGCCCCCGGAGCTCAACGCCAAGACCTACGAGAAGATTGTTCCGCACCTCGTGCCCGGTGGATGGCTGGTTATCGATAACATGACTTCGCCCCGCGTGGTGACGGATCTCCTGAACCGTGCGCGAAGCGATACCCGAGTAGACTGTGTACTCTTGCCATTTCCAAAGGGAGATCTCGTCTGCCGGAAGTGCTGAAACCAGCATGAGTGACCCAGATCCCTAGCAATCCCCTCCTGACCGTTCAAAGTGTCCCAAGCGGTCCCAAAATATGGGGCCTCCTAAGGCTTGACTAGATTAATGGAATGGAAGAACATGATTGGATTAATATTATCCCAGTATTAGAAGGTGTATGCGATGAGATCCGCCAGCAGCATATGACCAATATTTCCACTGCAATTTCTGATCTTCCACCGGAGCAGCAAGCTATCCGAGACAAATGTTTCCACCCGACAGGAAAGTTTATTGAGTTCAAGAGGGATGAGATCGAGCAATCGATCCCGGACCGCTTCGAGCAAATGGTGCGGAAGTATCCTAATCGCCTTGCCGTCAAGACCGGGACCCACCAGTTTACATACGATGAACTGAATAAAGCTGCCAATCGCGTGGCGCGAGCCATCGTCGGCCAATGCGGCGAACGACACAAGCAAGTTGCTCTGCTTTTTGAACACAACGCACCAATGATTGGTGCAATTCTCGGTGCTTTGAAAGCACGTAAAATGTACGTGCCCCTGGATCCCTTGTATCCCCTTTCAAGAACCGCCTACATTCTCAAAGATTCACAGGCCGGGCTGATAGTCACCAACACCAAAAATCTTTCCTTGGCCAAACGGTTGGTTCAGGGTCCGGTTTCACTGATTAACATTGACCGAGTCACTACGAGTTTGTCCGCAAAGAATCTGGACTTGTCACTATCGTCGGACCCGCTAGCGTATATTCTGTACACATCCGGTTCAACGGGACAGCCAAAGGGCGTTGTCCAAAACCACCGCAACGTGCTTCATGAGGTCATGCTGTATACGAACACTCTCCGCATCTGTCCGGACGACCGGATGACCCTATTCTACTCTTACAGCGTCAACGGTTCCGTGAGAGGTATTTTCGGCCCTTTACTCAACGGGGCAGCCGTGTATCCGTTCGATATTAAACACGAGGGTTTGGCGAACTTGGCAGACTTCCTTATTCGCGAAGAGATCACGTTTTACATTTCGGTCCCCACGGTCTTCCGCAGTTTCGTTGCCGGCCTGACTGGAAAAGAAAAGTTTCCCAGGCTTCGCCTATGTCGATTTGGAGGTGAGAGGGTTCTCATAAAAGACGTAGAGTTATACAAGAAGTATTTCTCGGCAACTAGCATTCTTTACACAGGGATGGGATCCACTGAGACCGGATGGATCCGTCAGTACTTCCTCGATAAGCAATCGCAGATCACCGGAACCGTTGTTCCGACAGGATACCCGGTGCAAGACAAGAAGATCCTGTTGCTCGGTGAGAGCCGGGAAGAGATCGGCGTCGGTCATGCGGGTGAAATTGCGGTGAGCAGTGACTATCTTTCGCCGGGCTACTGGCAAAATCCCCACTTAACTCAGACCAGATTTCCATGCGACCCCGGCAGTGAAGCCCAGCGAATTTATCTCACAGGAGACTTGGGCCGCATGCGTCCGGACGGCAGCCTTGAGCATCTCGGGCGAAGAGACTTCCAAGTAAAAGTTAGAGGTTTCCGCATCGAAGTTGCAGAGATCGAGTTGGCGCTGCTCGATATCCCTGGAATCAATGAGGCCATCGTTACGAGTCGGGAAGACGGGCAGGGTGACCCATGCTTGGTGGCCTATCTGGTCTTGCGGAACAGCTTTGGTCCATCTACCGAAGAGCTGCGCCGTTACCTAAAAGGTAGACTTCCCGACTACATGATACCCACCGCCTTCGTTAATTTAAAAAGGATGCCGCTGACTCCCAACGGCAAGGTGGACCGCCGCGCGTTGCCCACCCTCGGTCGAAGCAGACCGAATCTGAACGGGACCTTCGTAGCGCCCCACACTCCGGTTGAGGTGACGGTGGCGGGTGTCTGGGCCGAGGTTTTGGGTCTCGATCAAGTGGGCATCTATGACAATTTTTTCGATCTAGGAGGTCACTCCCTCAACGCCACCCAGGTCATCTCGCGAGTAATCAAAACATTCAAAGTAGAATTGCCCATAAAATCCCTCTTCGAGTCTCCCACAGTTGCAGGCATGGCTTTGATCATTACGGAGAACATGGCGAAGAAGGCCGGGGACGAAGAGCTGGCTCGCATGTTGGCTGAGTTGGAATCCATCTCTAATGAGGAAGCACAAAAGCGGCTTGCGGACGAAAGCAAGTAGTAAGAAACAGGGTCCACAACAGGCCGTCGTTTCTGTTTCAGAAAAACATCTAGAAGTAATTCAAGCTAGTCAACAACGTTATATAAGCAAAGATACCTAGGATATACACCCCCAGTCCCTTCGTCCCCTTGCCCCGAGACCCACGCCTCCGTCAGGACCCAAAATCCTATGGTAGACTCCCTACACATCTACGCCAAATAGTTCCATTAACTTCCCTTAAATTCCCAACGCTAAAGTTTTCTTGTTAGGATATCGTAGCTCTCCCCTGTCAAGCATTCTGACGCGGAATATAGCCTGGTAGATTCCGACAGGGAGCGGCCGTCCCGAGCTTTGATTGGGTTTTACTATGATTTGAGACTTAAGATGAGGGACGGAGATGTTTCTGGGAGGGGTAAAAGGGCAGATTGGAGCTGGGCACTCTTTGAGTTAGTTCGTAAGGCTGTGCTGTTTTTTAAATGAGAGTATGGACTGGGTTGAAGGGACTAAATTTAAAGGAGGTATCGCCGATGAAAAATTTTACGGTTTTGGTAGCAATTGTGATCGGCTTGTTTATGGCTTCATCTTACCCGGCATATGGGCAGCCGCTATGCCAAGGCGCAGCCGTAACCATCCCGGGGACTCCTGGTCCTGACGTTCTCATAGGTACAAGCGGAGCTGACGTGATCCATGGCTTTGGTGGTAATGATACGATAATCGGGCGTGGTGGCGACGACATAATTTGTGGCGGCTCCGGCCGGGACGAAATCTTCGGGAACAGTGGAGCCGACGAGATCCAGGGAGGATCAGGCAACGACAGAATCTTTGGTGGCGACGGCCCTGACACGATTAGCGGCAATGCAGGCAACGATAGGATCTTCGGTGGCAGCGACGGTGACACGATAAGAGGAGGATCAGGTAACGATAGAATCACTGGCGACAGAGGTCCCGACACGATTAGGGGTGGGCTAGGTGACGACATGATAGACGGCGGGCCAGGCGGCGATGACCTTAGGGGCGGGGACGAAGATGACGCAATTCATGGAGCTACTGGAGACGACACGATCAGGGGTGGGCCTGGTGACGACGTGCTTAGCGGCGGTCGCGGACAAGACATCATTAACGGGGGCGATGGAGCCGACACGATTGGAGGCGGCCTCGATGATGACACGATTAGCGGCGGCGCTGGAACCGATGTCTGTCAGGGTGGCGGTCCCACGAATACGATCGATGTCAGCTGCGAAACTGTAATCTGATCTGCTGTGAGTCGTTCAAACAGTCCTCAAAAAGCGGCGGTCCACGCCGGGCCGCCGCTTCCTTTTCCGACAGCCGCAAAATAGCTCTTTCTTTGGATTCTGTAGGAAGCTAATAAGTGGAAGGAATTTCCACTTCTATCTGGTAGAACCGGGCTATTTCAGCCAAAAGGAAACGGTAGAGAGTAGTTCTTCATGCTCTTGCACCGCCTCCACCAACCGAAAAGTCGGGAAAATCTTCCGGCTAGGTTTTAACTCTCCATTGTTCGGTGGAGTACATTTTTACCGTGCCATCTATTCTTTCGCGGGGAATGTGTTGTAGGGCTTTGGTAGCATGCCATGCCTTTCGAAGGCCCTCCTTAACTTTCTGAGAGGGCAGATTCAAATTAACGAGAAATTCTTCGTGACAGCGGTCAAAACGATAAAGGGGTCGTTTTGAGGGTAGTTGGAGTATCTTTTCCATAAGTGGAATGTTGAAATGAAGCAGAAAAGTACCGTGAAACAATAAAACTCGTCTTTTCCGGTATTGGGCATTTCCCGAAAATTTTAACATCCCTAAGGTGAGATCGCTGACGCCTTGAATTTCAACCTTAGACCCTATAATCTCTTGTATAGCTTTCCTATGACATTTCATAATGTGGGCGGTTGTTCCTGAAATGTTATTCATAGGTGACGAGTCTTGGATTTTTAAAACCAATGAATAGTTCAGGCATCCGGGACCCTGCAATATGGTCCCGCCTCCAGAACGCCGCCTAAATATGGGAATACGCCGTTTCCTACAGGATAGCAGGTTAACCTCCAAAGCCGTTTTATTTGAATATCCTACAACCACAAAGTATTCACGGGGCTCCCAAAATCTCAAAATCTCGCGGCCGTATCCCGCTTCACACATATCAGTTAGAGCCTCATCGCATGCTAGATTTTGCTCCGGCCTAGGCAGGGTTAGATCAATGTATTCCATGTTGGCGCAGAAGCTATTATACTAAACTCCTGGAAACGAGTTAAACCACATTCCTTCAACTTTAAATCTCGAATTGGGTAGGAGATAGAGACGTGGAATTAGAAGAGAAGGCGCAACCGGCTGTTTTTACGGATAAGGATGCCCTTTCCGAGCAAGCCCCCGGCCTTTTAAACAAGCTCATTTCAAAGTTACGTGAGGCGGGGATGCATATACCGCTCCCCCTTACCACTCCCTATATCAATACGATTCCACCTGAAAGAGAACCTATCTATCCAGGGGAGCGTCAGGTTGAGAGGCGTATCAAGAGTTATGTCCGCTGGAACGCAATGGCTATGGTAGTCAAGGCTAACCGGATTCACCACGGAATCGGTGGGCATATCTCTACCTATGCGTCTTGTGCAACCCTTTACGAAGTCGGGTTCAATCATTTTTTTAGGGGCGGAGACGGGAACACTCCCGCAGACATCATTTTCTTTCAAGGGCATGCCTCTCCAGGCATCTACGCCAGAGCGTATCTGGAGTGGAGGTTAGATGCTAAATATCTGCATAATTTCCGCCAAGAATTTGCTAAGGGCGGAGGGCTGCCCTCCTATCCACATCCTTTTCTGATGCCGGATTTCTGGCAGTTTCCTAGTGTTTGTATGGGTCTTGCCCCGATCATGTCGATTTACCAGGCACGTTTCAGCAGGTACTTACGAGGCCGGGGGTTTCTGACCGGAGAAGAACCAAAAATATGGTGTTTCGTGGGCGATGGTGAGATGGATGAACCGGAGGCTTCGGGGGCCTTGACACTGGCATCACGGGAAAATCTCGACAACCTAATCTGGGTCGTTAACTGCAATCTGCAACGTTTGGATGGACCAGTCAGGGGAAATGGGAAAATCATACAGGAGCTCGAAGCCCTTTTTCGTGGCGCAGGTTGGAACGTTATCAAACTGATATGGGGTTCCGATTGGGATCCCCTTCTCAAAGCCGATGACAAAGGACTTTTGGTCAAGCGTATGGAAGAGGCGGTGGACGGAGATTATCAAAAATATTCCGTGGAACCAGGAAGCTACACAAGAAAACACTTCTTCGGCAAATATCCGGAACTTTTGGGGCTGGTCAATCATCTGACCGACAACCAGATCCATAAACTTCTTCGGGGAGGGCACGATCCACAGAAAATCTATGCGGCTTACCGAGCCGGTGTAGAGCACAAAGGTTCCCCAACGGTCATCTTGGCCAAGACCATAAAGGGTTATGGATTGGGCGAAGCAGGGGAAGGAAGAAATATCACTCACCAGCAGAAACTCCTCAATGAAAAGGAGTTAAGAGAATTTCGTTCCCGGTTCGGCGTTCCTTTATCAGATGAAGAGGTGGTGGAAGCACCCTTTTACCGTCCGGCTCTGTCCAGTCCTGAAACAAAATACCTCCTGGAACGCAGAAGACATCTGGGCGGATTTCTGCCTCAGCGCAAGCATAAAACCGGACCTATTTCCGTTCCTTCGCTTGAGTTTTATGGAGAATTTCTTAGAGCTTCTAAGGACCTTTCGATATCCACGACGATGGCATTTGTCCGTATTCTGAGTAAGCTCTTGCGTGACAAACGGATCGGAAAACGAATCGTCCCCATTATTCCCGATGAGGCGAGGACCTTCGGTATGGATGGTCTTTTTCGCGAAATTGGAATCTATTCACCCAAGGGGCAACTCTACGATCCCGTCGACCGTGGAACTCTCCTGTACTACCAGGAGGCCCAAGACGGTCAGATTCTCGAAGAGGGAATAACCGAGGCTGGTGCCATGTCTTCTTTCATAGCCGCGGGCAGCAGCGACGTTACCTACGGATTTCCTACAATTCCGTTCTATATCTTCTACTCCATGTTTAGTTTTCAAAGAATCGGCGATCTCATGTGGGCTGCTGGTGATACTAGAGCCAAGGGGTTTCTGTTGGGCGCTACTGCCGGACGAAGCACCCTCAACGGTGAGGGGTTACAACACCAAGACGGCCACAGTCAGATTCTCGCGAGTATGATTCCTACCCTATTCACTTATGATCCGGCCTTTGCCTATGAAATCGCTGTAATCATCCAGGACGGGATGCGGCGAATGTATGAGAAGGGAGAAGAGGTATTTTACTATTTAACACTCTATAATGAGAATCACCTGATGCCCGAGATGCCGGAAGGGGTAGAGCAAGGAATTCTTAAAGGCCTTTATAAGTTCCGGAAAGGCCAAGCAAAGAAACCTTACAAAACCCATATATTAGGAAGCGGTCCGCTTTTAAATGAAGCCCTGAAGGCCCAAGACATATTGGCGGCAAAATATGACGTTTCTGCTGATGTATGGAGCGCAACAAGTTACAAATTGTTGAGGAATGACGCATTGCGGGCCAGAAGATGGAACATGCTGCATCCGACATCGCCGGCTAAGAAATCATACTTGGAGGGTCTCCTTGAGAATGAGAAGGGCCCTTTTGTAGCCATATCGGACTATGTAAGGCTGGTTCCGGACCAGATCGCCCCCTGGGTTCCAGGTGGCCTTATCACCCTTGGAACCGATGGATTCGGCAGAAGCGATACTCGGCATCGTCTCCGACGTTTTTTCGAAGTGGACGCTGAAACAACTGTTATTGCAACTCTCTATGCGCTATCCGAGCGAGGCAGTCTGGAGGCGCAGGTGGTGGAGAAGGCCATCAGTGACCTTAAGTTCGATCCGGAAAAACTCTATCCTTTTTCCATTTAGACACCCTGCTTAGAAATTTGAAGCCCTAAGGTCATGGATATTAAACTCCCGCGCCTGGGTGAAGGTGCTGACTCCGCTACGGTAGTTAACATCCTCGTGAGTGAGGGTGATGAAATTGCGGTGGATCAGACCATCCTGGAGCTGGAGAATGAAAAGGCGATCGCCCCCATTCCTTCGACGTTATCGGGTAAAGTGACCCGGATATACGTTAAAGAGGGCGATGCCATCACAGTAGGTCAAGCACTGATTTCTGTGGCGCCGAAAAACACAAACGACGATATCGCTGAGAAACCGGAAGATAGAGTCGATCCGACTGAGGAAACGACAGATGGTGAAGAAAGTGCCGTGCCGCAGCAGGAAACTAAATCCCCCAGCGGACTTGGACCTCCGGCCTCTCCTTCCATAAGAAAAACCGCAAGAGAATTGGGCATTGATTTGACCAGAGTCAAAGGGAGTGAGCGGGGAGGAAGAATCGTCCTTCGCGACTTGAAGTCTTACATCGAGCATTTACAGCAATTGGCCTCTCAGCGAATCGTTCCGACAAGGGAACTCCAGTCCCCTTCAACGGCTGAAGGCATCGATTTTTCGAAGTGGGGGCCGGTCCGCAGGGAACCGATAACGTCTCTAAGACGGACCGTCGGTAAGAGGATGGTCGAATCCTGGGCCACCATTCCTCATATAACTCAATTTGATGAAGCGGATATCACATCCGTTTTGGCAATGAGAAAGAGGCAAGCTCCGTTGTATAAGAAAAAGCGCGTCCACCTGACTCTTACCTCTTTTGTCTTAAAGGCGGTAATTCAGGCTCTTAAAAAGCACCCGGTTTTTAATTCAAGTTTGGATGACGTTACAGGGGAGATCGTCTACAAGGACTATTATCACGTATGCATCGCTGTGGATACTGAGGCGGGTCTCATTGTTCCGGTGATCAAGGACGTGGATAAAAAAGACATGCTGAAACTCTCTAAAGAACTGTCCGAGTTGACGGAGAAAACGAGGCGGAGAAAAGTGTCTCTCGAGGAACTCCTGGGAGGCTCTTTTACCATTTCCAATCAGGGGACCATAGGGAGCACTTATTTTACTCCGATTATTTATAAACCTCAGGTGGCCGTGCTAGGTTTGGGACGGGGAATGTCAAAGGTTGTGAGTATAAATCAGCAGACAGCGGTACGCACGATGCTGCCTCTAAGCCTTTCCTACGACCATCGAGTGATCGATGGAGCCAATGCAGTCCGCTTTATCCGCGAGATCGTCTACGCTTTAGAACATTTCAATGAAGCAGAGCTTACCGGTTAAGGTATTGCAACGCTGAAGCCTATGGAAACCATTAAAACAGATCTCGTGGTTGTCGGTGCGGGGCCGGGTGGTTATACAGCTGCTTTTTACGCCGCCGACAGAGGTAAGAAGGTCATTCTGGTGGAACAGTCGCCTCGCCTCGGCGGGGTCTGCCTCAATCGTGGCTGCATTCCGTCCAAGGCGCTTCTCCACGCCACGCGTCTCATTACTGAGGTTACCGAGTCCGGTACCAGGGGAATCGTTTTCGGCAAACCCAAGATTAGCCTTGACAAACTGCGTGCGTGGAAGGAATCCATTATCGAAAGGCTCGCCCAGGGCCTTATCGGGCTGGGCCACAAACACGGTATCACCGTACTGCACGGCAAGGGTCATTTCGAGGACTCCCGTCTTCTGCGAGTGGAAACGCCGCAAGGTCAAAAATTTATCGCCTATGAAAAGGCAATCATCGCCGTGGGGACGAAGCCCGCCATGCCGGCCGCGTTCGATCTGGGAAACCGACGAATCATGACGTCCACCGAGGCCCTCGAACTGGAGGAGATTCCTAAAAATCTCTTCGTCGTAGGGGGTGGATATATCGGCCTCGAATTGGGGACCGTTTACGCTACTCTTGGAAGCCATGTCATATTGGCTGAAACCATGGATAGCCTATTGCCGGAAGTGGATGCAGATCTGGTTCGGCCTGTAGTACGATACACGAAAAAGGCTTTTCAGGAAGTACGCTTGCGCACGAAAGTGTTAAAGATGGCAACGAGCAAAAAACAGATCAAAGTTACCATGCAAGTTCAGCATCAAAAAAAGGAGGAGCTTTATGACTGGGTATTGGTTACCGTCGGGCGTATTCCTAACGACAGCGACATGGGGCTTGAGAACACGAGAGTGACGAAAGACGAGAATGGTTTTATCCAATGCAATGCGAAGCAGCAAACTTCCGATCCCAATATATATTCTATTGGCGATGTCAATGGCGGCCCCCTCCTGGCTCACAAGGCCACAAAGGAAGCAAAGATTGCCGTGGAGGTGATCACTGGGGAATCGAGCACCTTTGATCGTGTCATTATTCCCGCGGTGATTTTTACTGATCCAGAGGTGGCGTGGTGTGGCCTAACTGAGCGGGAGGCTAGGGAGAAAAACATTTCCATAAGAATCGTGAAGTTTCCCTGGTCCGGCTCGGGAAAAGCAATGAGTATGGACAGGCCGGATGGGCTCACTAAACTAATCATTGAGCCGGAGACCGAACGGATTCTTGGTGTCGGGATTGTTGGTGTCGGATCCGGCGAACTTATCAGCGAAGGAGTTCTTGCCATGGAAATGGGGGCAACCGCGAAAGACCTTGCGGAATCGGTGCATCCCCATCCTACCCTATCGGAAACGCTCATGGAATGTGCGGAGAGCTTCTACGGTCCAAGGATCAATAACGTTTCTCGCAAAAAGGTTTGAAGAGAAACAAAACGCGGGTGACCTTAAGTCCTAGCTGCCGCAGAATCTTCTTCTAACCCACCTCTCAATCATTGTCAGTCTCTCGGTCCCAACTTTTCCTCAGGATAGTTTTTTTCACGCTTTTCCCTTTCCTTGTCTTCCATCTCTGCAAAACCCTATCTGGACTTAAATCATTACCTTTGTTAGTGTGGTTTTCATAACGAGAGATCTCTTACGATGACGGATGTACATCCATGTGTTTATCTCCTAGATGGGAGCTCCTATGTCTTTCGTGCCTTTTTTGCGCTCCCTCCCCTTTCCAACGCCGCAGGTTTACCGACTCACGCAATCTACGGCTTCACCACCATGACCCTTAGTTTTTTGAAGTCACGTCAGCCCAAGTATGTGGCCGTTGTCCTAGATGCCGGTCGTGAGACTTTCCGAAACGAAATCTATCCGGATTATAAAGGAAATCGACCAGAGGCGCCGCCCGATCTCATTCCCCAGTTCCCGTACATCCGAAAGATTCTCGAGGCGCTGAATCTTCCCGCGCTGGAACTTGACGGGTTTGAGGCCGATGACCTTATCGCGACCCTATCCAGGGTCTATGCTTCTCAGGGGACTGAGGTCGTTATTGTTTCGGGGGATAAGGATTTCATGCAACTCGTGAGCACAAAAATCAAACTACTTGATACCGCCAAAAAGAAATGGGTCGGTGTCGAACAGGTCAAGGAAAAATTTGGGGTGGAGCCCAGCGAGGTAGTCGAAGTTATGGGACTGCTCGGGGATTCCATTGATAATATTCCTGGAGTAAAGGGGATCGGGATAAAAACAGCCACCGTCTTAATCCAAAAGTACCATTCCTTGGAAAACCTCTTTGACCATTTAGACGAATTGGAGAGAACAGGCCTGAAGGGCCCGGACCGTATCCGTAGTGCCCTGATCAGCGGGAAGGAAAGTGCCTACCTGAGCCGGAGACTGGCAACGGTAAGGACCGATGTTCCCATCCGGGTAGACCTGGAACAACTCATCTATCAGAGTCCTTCTAAAGAAAAACTACGCGGTCTCTTTGCCGAACTGGAGTTCACGCAGCTTCTCAGAGGTCTGGATTCCGCAGAATAGGACTGGGCCGGGCGCCGATCCGGAGGCAACTTCTATGATTCGTAAGGACCGACTTAAGAGTCTACTCATCGAACTCATAAAGATTGATAGCCTTTCCCGTAAAGAATACGCCATTGCTATGCGCCTTAAGAGAGAGTTGGAAGAAATCGGTGGGGACGTACAAATGGATGATGCCGGTGCAAAGATCGGGGGAACAGCAGGTAATCTCATCGCACATTTTCATGGCAACACCCCTGCCTCTGAGCCGCTCCTTCTCTCGGCTCACATGGACACCGTGAAGCCGGGGGAAGGAATTGTACCGGTGCTAGAGGGCGACATACTGCGCAGCGATGGCCGTACCATCCTTGGTGGAGATGATAAGACCGGCGTTGCCATCATCTGTGAGGTCCTGCGGGTGGTGCGAGAGAACCAGCTTCCCACCAGCGATATAGATGTGGTATTTACGATCTGCGAGGAAGCCGGACTTCTTGGTGCCAAAGGCTTAGATGTTACTTCTCTGACGGCACGGAGTGGTCTTGTGCTAGATAGCGATTCCGTCGGCTTTCTGTTTACCAAAGCACCGGCGGCCAACCGAATGGTTTTTTCCATTCGGGGATTGGAAGCCCACGCGGGTGTTTGTCCGGAGAAAGGAATCAGCGCCGTTCAAGTCGCCGCGGAAGGAATCTCCAAAATGAAGCTCGGCAGGATCGATGAAGAGACCACGGCCAACATCGGGCTGATTGACGGTGGAACGGCCGTCAACATTATTCCCAATTTAGTTACTCTGAGAGCAGAAGCCAGAAGCCATAGCAGCGAAAAATTAGAACGGCAGACCCATGACATGCTCCAGTGCCTACAAGATGCTGCCGCACGGCAATCTCTGCAAATTGACGGGAAAATTTTTCAGGCCACTGTAGAGGCAAAGATAGAAAGAGATTACGATCAATTAGATATTCCGGATGACTCCGGTATTGTATGCCTTGTCCAGGCTGCCGCCCATAATCTTGGAATAGGGCTAAAAACGCAACCTACCGGCGGAGGCTGCGACGCTAATGTGTTCAGCCAAAAAGGCCTGGTGGTAGCAAACCTTTCCACGGGCATGCGGGAGATCCATACGATCAAGGAATGGCTTGATCTCAACGACTTGTATCTCTCGGCTGAGATGGTCTTAGAGATTCTTCGACTCAATGCTACAAAGGCCTAAACCACGAGCGGCTGTAAGCGATTAGCGTTTCGGTCCTAATGATCACCTGATTTCGGACCGCCGAACACGGTACTTCGAATTGTTATCATGCCAGACGAGGATTTAGGGCTCTTACTTAAGCAGGAACGAGGACAGTTCTTCGCTTTTATCAGCGCTTACGGAACTAAAAAAGCGGGGGTCCAGAGAAAAAAATGTGACGATCTCGCCCGAGAGATCGTACGAGTGCTGACCGGGATGGCCAATTCCGACGGCGGGACCCTTCTGGTAGGAGTGGAGCCGGACAAGAGCGTTACAGGTGTTCCCCACACTTCTGAGGAGGTTCAGGTTCTGATCGGAGCAACGAGTACACTCTCGATGCCCCCACTGAATGCTTACTGCCAACGCATTCATCTAGGGAACCTTTTGCTCCTCAAGTTTGAAGTGACCTCGGGCTTCGAGATCCACCGCGTTGCAGGGGGACGCACCTTTTACCGCATCGCCACCGAAACTCCATCTCTGCCCTCGGAGCAGATCCAAAGTCTAAAAGAAGGCAAAAAATCCTATTTTTATGAGCGCCAGCATATCGCGGGCGCCTCCTGGAAAGAACTGGATCCGAGCGCTATTCAGGCTTTCCTCGACAAGGTTCAGGACCCTCGGGATTCGAAGGTCGTGCTCAACCAAACCTACCATCTGATTGATAATTCATTTGAAAAACCTTCCATCACCATGGCAGCTCTTCTTTTGTTCGGCAAGGATCCTTCACGGTGGCATCCCCGCTGCGGAATCGACTTCATCAAGTACGAGGGTACAGAGCGCCAACATGGAACCTCTCTCAATATTATTAAACGAATCCGCTTTGAAGCTCCCCTCTTCCGCTTGATCGATGAGGCCGTTGGCAGAATTAAAGAGCACATCCGAGAAAGGACTGTCCTTTACGATCTCTTTTTCCGCGAGCGGCTGGAATATCCTACCTACGCATGGCAGGAAACTCTGGTCAATGCGGTGGCTCATCGCGATTATGGATTGGTGGGTACCTCCGTAGAAATCTGCATGTTTGACGACCGTATCGAAGTCCGTAGTCCTGGTCTCCCACCTTCTCCGGTTACCCTCGACCAGTTACGCCAGCGAAAAAGGATCCATTTCTCGCGCAATCCATTACTTACACGTGTATTGACAGATCTGGGTTACATGAGAGAGATCGGAGAGGGGATACCTCGTATTTTCCAGGAAATGGAGCACTATGTCCTGCGACCTCCAGAGTTCTCCACCGAAGGTTTTTTCTTTATAGTTACTTTGCGAAACACACCCATTTACGATGATGCTACGTTACAATGGCTTAACCAGTTCGGGATATCCAGGATCAACTTCCGACAAAGGCGCCTTCTGGTATACGCCTACTCCCACGGTAAATCCTTTTCCAGTGCCGATTATCAGACTGTAGGAGAGGTAGACAGGGATACCGCCTATCGTGAGATCCGAAGCATGATCAAACTAGGAATTGTCACACCTCTGAAACCGAAGAGTCGCGCTTATCGAATCGTCGAAAGACTATAAACCGTATCCATTCCCCAGAGACCAACGAATGGACCCATCTTTCATAAGGAATCCTATGGACTTTTCGGAGCTGTCCAGGCTTGCGAGCAGTCATGTTGAGGCGCGCATTATACAGGTGGCCGTAACCCTCGGCATTTTCGATCTCCTCAATAGCAAAAATCTAGACGCGACTGCGGTAGGACGCTCTTTACGTGCCAATAGAAGAGCCATGGAGCTGTTACTCAATGCACTGGTAGCTCTCGGCCTCCTAAAGAAAAGAGAGCATCTTTATTCTTTATCCTCCATCTCGGCTACCTACCTGGTTACCAGTTCACCTAAATACTTCGGGGACATGATCCTCTTTGAATCCACCCTGTGGGACTCGTGGGGTGCTTTGAAGAAGGCCGTTCAAACCGGCAAACCCGTTCGTCCTACGGATATGTTTCAAAAGGACCCAAAGGAGACAGAGCAATTCATCGGTGCGATGCACTCCCTCGTGAGAGCCCGTGGGGATGCCGAGATTTTGCTGGAACAGCTCAATTTAGTCGGCATAACAAAACTCTTGGATATCGGCTCCGGTCCAGGAACCTATCCAATCTGCTTCTGTCGAAAATATCCCGGGCTGCGGGTTACTATTCTTGACCTTCCCGGTACGATGAAGATCACGGAGAGATTCGTGGCAGCGGCCGGACTGGGGACTCAGATAAAACTGGTTACCGGAAATTACCGAACAGACCCCATTCCCGGTACCTACCAGATGGTCTTCCTGTCCAATATTATCCATGGAGAAGGGGTCAAAGAAAATACCCGTCTCATGGCGAAAATTTATCCACGCCTAGAAGCCGGAGGGAAGATCGTCCTGAAGGATCATGTTTTAAACGAGGATCTTACCGAACCATCTGTCGGAGCAGTTTTTTCCCTGCTGATGCTGCTAACGACTAGAAATGGGAGATGCTACGCCTTCAAAGAAATAAAAGGCTGGCTCGAGACGGCGGGTTTCGAAGCAGTCCGGCACATACCTCTCCCCTCCCCCCTTCTGTCCTCGTTGGTTATAGGAGAAAAAAATTAGTTTTTACCCATATGGACTCGGGTTCGACTGGAAGAAAACCAACAGAGCAGGCGATCGTTGATGCTTATCGCCCAATTTGTCTATGCAATAAAATCCGCAAGGGAATTATACTCAAGGCGATCCAGGCGGGGGCAAAAACATTTGAGATGGTGAGTCGGCGAACCCGCGCCGGTACCGGACCCTGCGGGGCGGCTCGATGCGGTCCCATGATCCGGGGTATGTTGGGTGAGGAGGTTGAAACCTGTAGTGTCTGTGGGTGGTCGATCCTAAAAGGACCTGACCCTCTTGTTTGCCCTAGATGTGGGGTTGCTCAAACTCCGCGCTTTTAAAGAGGAGTTTTAATGAACTACCCCGCAGCAAG
>JBHHYU010000004.1:0-89173 GCA_046757725.1 Binatia bacterium | reverse complement strand
ATGCTATCCTAAAACCGGAGCTCTCCGATTACCTTTAACTACAAAAGGATTGAGGAACCTCCCCGCTTGACACTTTACCGGGATAAACACCAAGACCGGGATTTAATCAAGCCATTAAATACTTAACCCGTAGCTAAAAAAGTTATCTGTAGCAAGGCGGCGATATGATAAGTACTGCAAATAGCTATTCCATGAGCCCGCGAACACCCACAGGGATATTTGTCGGCCCTAAAAAACTCATCATTATTCGGTTGAGATGGTTGGTCATCATCGCCACGAGCTGTCTCCTGCTTTTCGCGAATGAGGTTCTGTTGAGCCTCCGTGTCATCGATACCTTGGTACTGCTGTACCTATTAACGAATATCTCTCTCTATTATGTCCAAGGAGGCGTTTTTAATCTTCCCTCCTTTTATTCTTCCTTTGTTATTTTCGACACAGTTGCCCTCACATTTTCTCTTATCGTCACCGGCCAACTGCAGAGTGATTTCTACCTGCTTTATTTTTTGCTCATAATCCTGGCCGCCTTCTGGGGCGAGGTTCGCTGGTCACTAGGGTTATCAATATTTATCATTCTTTTTTACGGCGCTGTGTTGTTCCTAGGCGAAGCCCGCGATACCATCACTTATCTGCGTGTTCCTTTCCTGTTTATAGCTTCGCTCTTTTATAATTATGTTACCGAAACTGTTCGTATCGAAAAAACTCGAGCGGAGAGAGCCGAACAGACAGCCGGCACAGATTTTCTCACAGGTCTACCCAATCGCCGTGCTTTCGAGCAAAAAATAGAAGAGGAGTTTGACCGGGCCAACCGATATAAAAGACCCCTCAGTATTCTCATGGCCGATATTGATTTCTTTAAAAGAGTGAACGACACATACGGACATCAGTGGGGGGATAATGTTCTTAAAAAGGTCGGCGAGTGTCTGAACGGCATGTTGCGTCGAAGCGACTTTGCTGCACGGTACGGCGGAGAAGAGTTTGTCCTTGTCCTTCCAGAGACCCGCCAAGAGAATGCCACTATCGTTGCTCAGAGATTTCGCGTTGCTATGAAACAAACCACATTTATCGCTCCTACCGGGTCTTTTTCAGTGACTATGAGCGTCGGGATTAGCTCAATCGCTGCAAAAGAATACTTAGATTACCGTCAGCTTCTTGCGGATTCTGATCAGGCGCTCTACCATGCCAAGAACAGGGGTAGGGACCGAGTTGACGTTTTCAATCCTTATGAGACATCGTCGGATGTCCGTGGTGGGACTTGAACCATTCTCTTATCACCCGGTTTATTTATAACATACGACGCATTTAATGCATGGTTCTTTGGATCTTACAAACGGAACGGCTTTGTGCTTTTATCACAGCTGAGACGCGATTTGAAATTGCCTGAGGAACAAAGAACTTAGGACGTTAAAACCATAGCATTTACTCGTTTCACCATTCCGGCAATCTGATTGCCCAAACAAAACTAAGCCGATCATGCTAAGGCATGCTACAATTAACAAGTTCCCTAAAGAGCAAACTTGTGAAGCGACTAGACGGGCGGTGGGCCAAAAAAGGAGCATAACAGAGCGTAATAAACAAGGCCGGTGGAGTTAATGGGGCCAACACTAGAAAAGGATCTGCAAACATTCCGCCAATGAGTTTACTCCCACTAATCCGGGGCTCTTGATGTGACTTAGCTGGGAAGCGTTGCTGGTGGGAAGGATGCAGCGCTGAAATCCCAATTTACCAGCCTCTTTGACCCGAGCCTCGGCCTGGGCAATGCCACGAATTTCGCCGGTGAGACCTACTTCGCCGAATAGGACCGTTTTCGGGTCAACCGGCTTCTCTCGATGGCTCGAAGCGATAGCCACGATAATCCCCAGATCGACTGCCGGTTCGTCCACGCGGACCCCCCCAGCCACATTGACGAAGATGTCTTGATTAAACAGGTTAATTCCTATCTTCTTCTCCAGGATAGCAATAAGGAGAGCCACACGATTGTGATCCACGCCAATAGTCGTCCGTCGGGGGACCACTAAAAAAGAAGAGCTCACCAACGCTTGAAGCTCTACGAGAATGGGGCGTGTTCCTTCCATACTGCAAATCACGGCGGACCCTGGGGCTCTGTGGGGTCGCTCTAGAAGAAATAACTCCGAGGGATTGCTGACCTCCCGCAACCCGGCCTCTTTCATCTCGAATACTCCGATCTCATTGGTGGACCCAAATCGGTTCTTTACGGTCCGTAAGATGCGGAAGTTATGGCCACGCTCCCCTTCAAAATAGAGGACGGTATCCACCATATGCTCTAGCACCCTGGGCCCAGCAATAGATCCGTCCTTGGTTACATGGCCGATCAGGAAAGTGGTGAGGCTGATTTTTTTTGCCAGGGTGATAATAGCACCGGAACTTTCTCTGACCTGACTAATGCTTCCAGGGGCCGATGGAAGGGAAGAAGCAAAGATAGTTTGAATCGAGTCAATGACCAGGACTGAAGGTTTGAACTTTTTGACCTCTTCGATGATCCTCTCCAGAGAAGTTTCGCTGAGGATAAGGAGGTGAGGGGAAGTAACACCGATCCGATCCGCGCGCATCTTGACTTGCCTCTGAGATTCTTCTCCGGAAACATATAGGCAGGTAAGCCCTTTCCGGCTTAGCGCAGCAAAGGCCTGTAAAAGCAATGTTGATTTACCGATCCCCGGGTCTCCACCGATCAGGACTACAGATCCAGGGACCAGACCATCGCCCAACACCCGGTCAAACTCGCCTATACCGGAGAGAATTCTCCCTTCCGCCGCCGTCGAGATCTCCGCAACCGGCAACGGCTTCTCCTTTGTCCGCAGGCCAAGCCTACCGTCCTGGTGCGATTCACGTTCGACTCTTTCCTCGACCAGGGTATGCCATTGATTGCAGTCGGGACATTTGCCGAGCCACTTCGGAGATTGGAAACCGCAGTTTTGACAGGCGTAAATGGTCTTCGCTTTAGCCATGGAATTTCATCACCCTTATAGCAAGAAAAGCAAAAAAAGGCAGCATTCAAACTTGAACTAGCCTAATTTCGAATCAGCCGTTTCGTACCATGCGGCAAAAAAACACCCCCCTTCTGCAACCAATCTTTTTGATCCACAAATTCGTCCCGTCTTATGGGAGCGGCTGGGAGGCTAGGTTACGCACCTATTATTTTCCTGAAATCCTTGACAATTCCTTTCGTATTAAATAGTTTATACAGAAATGTTTTAGGTATTTAGGGAGATCACCATGAAAATACTCTTTATCACCCCCCCTATGGGGAATTGGGCACCGTTTGGCGCGCGTCATCTAGCGGCTAACCCCCTGTATGCGCAACTTGCCGCTTTCATCCGGGAAAAGAAGAGCGCTGATGTCGAGGTGCTCGATTGTCGTGCGCTCGAAATAGATGACGACGAGATGATAGAAGAGGTCAAGAAAAGGCAACCTGATGTGGTTTTCTTCGGCGCCACAAACGCAAGTGTAGGAGGCGCAGCTCTGCTTAGCCGCTTCCATGAAGCCATGCGGCGCATCAAAAAAGCAGCGCCGCAAACGATCACGGTAGGCGGCGGGCTTATGTACACTGCGATCCCTAAAGAAATCATGCAAGAATCCCCTCAGATTGATTTCGTGATCGTTGGCACTTTCAGTGACAACGAGTACCCTCTATGGGAACTTCTGGAGGAACTAAAAAAAACCGCTCCGAGGTTCAGCGAGATCAAAGGTCTTGCCTACCGGACCGGCAGTGAGGTCATTCTCACCCCCAAAAGGCCTTTTGTGGCAAACCTCGATGAACTTCCTATGCCCGCCTATGATCTCTTTCCCATGGATCGTTATCTCGGTTATTCCGTGATTCCCAATTATAATGAGGCCTTGACCTCCCGGGGCTGCGAAGGGGCCTGCCATTTCTGCTATGAGTGGTGGTACGTCGATCCCAGAAGCCCGCGTGACTTTACCACCCACCGGACCCGTGGAGGTAAGAAGGTAGCGGAGGAAATGGAGCTTCTAAGCAAACGATACGGCGTTAAGTTGCTAACCTTTGTGGACGATGATTTCAATTCGGACCGGCAAAAAATGGTGGACCTCGTTGAAGAGTTGGAAAACAAGGCTCTCGACGTTAGCTGGTTTTTCCTGGCTCGGGCACAGAATCTGATTCGTGATAAAGATCTTATTCCACGTCTGCGCAAGACCGGCCTATACTCGGTACTGATCGGGATGGATGGAGGCACAGACGAGGAAATTGCAGAGGCCCGCAAGGGTCCGATGAAAGTTGGGGTTAAGGAGCTCAAAGAGCTGATCCACTACCTACGGCAAAATGATATCTGCACCACGGCGACCTATCTGAACGGCTTCTGGGAAGACGATGCAGAGAAAATTCGTCAGCGTGCCCGCGCAGTTGACGAGATCGACCCGGATATGGTGATGATCCAAGTCCTCAATCCTATCCCAGGCTCACCCATCTTTAAGCAAGCCGTTAAACAAAAACTCATTGAGATCAAAGATATGAGTTTCTATGACCTCGAACACTGTGTCATGCCCACAAAATTCCTGTCACGCCGCGAATTGGGAGAGCTTACCGGTTGGGCGAATCAGTCTTTTTATAGCAAGCCTGGCCGGATCGAGCGGATCTTAAACGGCTACAGCTCCCCATACGTGAGAATGAAGTTTCTTTCTCTCAAGGAGAATGCTGCCAAATATCAGTTGGGAGCCGCAGAAGACGCTCAGGCCATCTAAAAACTTAAAAATAGCGTTTGAAGTTTGATACAGAGAAACCCGGCCGAGCGGTAAAGGAAGGCGTTCGCCACTGCGGATCGTGAGCCAACCAAGAAACAGAAAAAACGGGCTCACAGCCCATCCCTTGATGCGTCTTTTGGGGGATTTCGGCAATAGCCGAATCCTTGATTCCGCTATTGAATATGACTTGTTTACCTTGATCCACCGCGGCATCCGCAGCTATGAGCAAATTGCCCTGGAGGCCGGCACCGACCCTCGGGCTACCCGGATCGTTCTCGATAGCCTGATTGCCCTCGCTCTCGTGGAAAAGCGCGAAGGACGGTACTTTCTCACTCCCCTCAGTGAGACCTTCCTAGTCCGAGGCCAATCTTCATACATGGGAGATTTTCGTCACGTAGCCATGGCTCTCTGGGACGGCATGGCGCATCTCAAGGAAACGCTCAAGACAGGTAAGCCGATGAGCCGCATGGACACGGCAAACGAGCTCGCGGTGTGGGAAAAACTCGTTGTCGGGATTATCCCGATAGCCAAGCCTGTGGCCCAGACGCTATGCAGTCTCTTAGGAATTGGGGCAGAGCGACACGGGCTTCAGGTGTTGGATATTGCTGGAGGTTCCAGTATCTTTGGCATGACCATCCTCGCCCGAGACCCCTCAGCGGAAGTCACCCAGCTGGACTGGCCCAATGTCAACGCCGTGGCAAAGCGACTCAACCGGGAGCGTGGCTTGCAAGGAAAGATACGCTTCATCGACGGTGAGTTTCATTCGGCGGCGATTGAGGAAAATCACTATGACCTGGTCATCACAAGTAACTTCTGCCGTTTTGAATCACCCAGAGGGAACGAGGAACTGTTTCTCAAGGCCCATGGCGCCTTAAAGGCGGGCGGACATTTTGTCATCAGCGACTTCCTTCCCAATGAAGACCGCACCGGCCCCACAATTGCGCTGCGCTTCTCTGTCTATACATTGACCCACACCCCTGCAGGAGAATGCTACACTCTATCCGAGTACTCACGTTGGCTGACAGAAGCGGGCTTCGACACCATTCAAAGCCATACCGATATCCCCAATACTTTGCCCTCCACCACTTTGATCATCGCAGGGAAGCCATAAAACAGCGCTGAGCCTCTCCCCGCTCAATCTCCTAGCCTGTTCCCATCTCTGGAGGGGGTCCTATTGACGCTACCTGGAAAGCCCACTATGGTCTCAGTTTGCAATCTAATCCCCCCCCCGTGGGAAGAATGTGCTGAAGTGCCCACTGAGGTCCGGGGACGGAGGGTGACTTCAAAAGGCCTGGAAAAATAGGTCGCGAGGTGCTAGATTTTCCTTGTGGAGACGAGTCGCAGCTTCTCTCATCCAGAGGCCCCCAACAAACCACTCTAATTGTCCCTCCTCCGGGATGACCTTATGAAATATTTAGTCATTTGCGACGACGACCTTCTTTTTCAACTCATGCATAAGGTAGCAGCCAAGCAGGAGGAAGCCGTTTTCTTGGTTCCGGACGCGAAAGTGTCAAGACGGATCAGACGGCAAGGTGGAAACAGTTTGTCGGGTAATTTTAACAAGGAGGCCACCTATAAAAAGAACCACTTGGAGCATGTCAACCAGGCTATTCTTTTCATTAGGGACCCAGAGTTACGAGAACGAGTGTATTTGCTTCTGAGACGGCTTGCCAAAAAGCTACCGATCCTTTCACTCTCTTCAGGATCCTTAGTCGCTGGGAATCTAAAAGACCCTCTCTTGCGCCAGCATTCGTTACAAGAGATTTTTGAGGAATTTTGCGCCCTGCAGCTCCTTGCCAACTTCAATCGGCAAAAAGTGGAAAAAATTCGCGCCCTTTTTCATGAAAAAGAAAAAATTTATATTTTATTACAGCATGACCCTGACCCAGATGCCATCGCTAGCGCCCTAGCCCTACGGGAACTTTTAGGACGCAACCGGGCCACGACCCCTCTCGTAACCTTTGGCGGGGTTAGCAGGCCGGAGAACCTTGCCATGCTCCGTCTCCTGGAGATTCATATTGATAGAATCGCCCATGAGGATCTACATCAGAAGCGAGTTAAGCTGGCCTTGGTGGATGTACAACCTCCCTACTTCAAGCAACTTCCAAGAAAAGTTGACCTGGTTGTTGATCATCACCCTAAGCGTGTTTCTTTCTCGGCCCGTTTTACGGACCTTAGGCCCCAATATGGTGCTACCTCCACAATCTTTACCGAGTATCTGAGAGCGGTTGGTATGGAGCCGTCCCAAAGACTAGCCACAGCCTTACTTTATGGGATTAAAACCGACACCCTCTTCCTGGAACGGGGAAGCCATCTTGCAGACCTCGCCGCCTTTAGCTTCCTCTATCCCCTCGCCAACCGTGCGATGATTACGAGGATGGAGAGGCCGGCGTTACCATTACGGGATCTAGGGGCTTTGGGCCGCGCCCTTAGCCGACTTCATATGGATAATGGGGTAGCGGTCATCCACATGGGTGAGATTCAAAGAGAGGATGTCATTCCTCAAATGGCTGAGTTCTGCCTTCAAATTGAAGGGGTGGAGTGGGGAATCGTTTCCGGGCTCTGTGGAGATCGGGTGGTCATCTCGGTGCGCAACGTAGGGCGTGTTAAAAGTGCTGGGGAGATTATGAAGCGGCTTTTCGATGTGATCGGCAGCGCCGGCGGGCATCGCTCTATGGCCAAAGCGGTGGTTCCACTCAAGCGTTTCAAGGAACAGTTCGGCGAGGTAAGTGAAAAGGTCATTCGTGAGGCTATGGTCCCACTCATCATCAAGCGGGAAGAAGAGTTAGGCCGTGAGTGATCGAACAGGCGCCTTTCAGGAGATCGAACACACCGCGGATCGCGGCATTGAGCTGACGGCGGCTACCTTGCCCGACCTCTTTTCTTTAGCCGGAACGGCCCTTTATAAAATGATCGTTGATCCCAGCGAAATAGATCCAAAGAACCGGATAGCCGTTTCGGTCACTGGCAACGGTCGGGAGGAGCTTCTTCATGACTGGTTGTGCGAACTCTTAGCGGAATTTAACCTGAAGGCATTTCTCGGGAGCCAATGTGAGGTCACAAAAGTTGACCCTAATCAGGTAAAGGGCTGGGTCAAGGGAGAGACACTCGATCGCAAGCGCCATCAACTTCGTACCGAGATCAAGGGGGTTACGTATCATGATCTCAAGGTTTGGGAAGCTCATGGCACCTGGCATGCCCGCATCATCTTTGATGTCTGAAACGAAGAGCACGGCTGGAAAAGAGATCAAACTCAATAGGCTGCAAGCCTATCTCTGGGAGATCCCGCGCCAAGGGGAGATGCGGGTTCCGGGCCGAATCTACGCCACCCAGAAACTTTTATCCGGGCTCAAGGAGGATAACTGTCTCAGGCAGGTTATGAACGTGGCCCATCTTCCGGGCATAGTGGGCTATTCCCTGGCCATGCCGGACATTCACTGGGGTTACGGTTTCCCAATCGGTGGGGTAGCTGCGTTAGACCTCGATGACGGCGTGATATCGCCCGGAGGGGTTGGCTACGACATCAACTGCGGCGTCCGCCTGGTAAAAACCCGATTGGCCTTTAGTACGATCCGGGAAAAAATCTCTCGCCTGGTTGAAGCGCTCTTCTCTCTTATTCCTTCAGGAGTGGGGGCAGAGGGAGCCATACCCAAGCTTTCCAAAGTAGATGAGAAGCGCTTGCTTAAAGATGGCGCGGGTTGGGCCGTGGCACAGGGATACGGCCGGCAAGAGGATCTGGAGTTGACGGAAGAGGGAGGCAAACTTCAGGGTGCGGATGGAGCACTCTTGAGCGAACGAGCATTGGAACGAGGTCTTAAGCAAGTCGGCACGCTCGGTTCTGGAAATCATTTTCTGGAGATCGGCCGGGTTGAAGAGATCCTTTTTCCTCGCGTAGCGCAGGCGTTGGCTCTATTTCCCGATCAGGTGGTTATCCTGATTCATACGGGATCTAGGGGTCTAGGCTACCAAACATGTGAGGATTTTCTCAAGGTGATGCATCCTGCAATGGCAAAATATGGGATCCGGCTCCCCGACCGTCAATTGGCTTGCACGCCGATTCACTCCCCGGAGGGCCGCAATTATTTAGGTGCCATGGCCGCGGCCGCAAACTACGCGTGGGCCAATCGACAAGTGATCATGAGTCAGGCGGAAAAGGCGTTTTTGAAGGTCCTGAATATTAGTCCGGGCGAGCTGGGGTTCTCCCTGCTCTATGATGTCTGCCACAACATCGCCAAGATGGAAGAACATGAGGTGAATGGAAAGTCTCGCCGTCTCTGTGTCCATCGCAAAGGGGCAACGCGAGCCTTTCCCCCGGGCCACCCGCAGATTCCAAGAGCTTACCGCCATATTGGCCAACCCGTTCTCATCCCGGGGGATATGGGACGATATTCGTATCTACTTGTAGGAACCGAAATCGCCACAGAAAAAACTTTCGGTAGTACGTGCCATGGTGCCGGTCGAATCATGAGTCGAGCACAGTCGAGAAGAGAGAGTCGCGGTATTAATATTGATCAGGAGATGACACAGCGGGGCGTGGTGGCGCGCTACCAAGGTAGAGCGACCATGGCTGAGGAGCTGCCTCACGCGTATAAGGACGTTGCTGATGTGGTGGAAACAATGGAGCAAGCAGGTATTTCAAAAAGAGTAGCACGCTTTCGGCCGGTGGGAGTAATCAAGGGATAGAGATAATTGACTTAGACGATTTGATCTGTTACTAACTGAAACGATAAACTATAGGAGGAGTGGTAGATGACCTACGTAATTGCTGAACCATGTATCGATGTGAAAGATACCGCCTGCGTAGATGTATGTCCGGTAGACTGTATCCATCCTACAAAAAGTGAGGCCGAAGAGTTCGAAAAAGAAAACAAGCTCTATATTGATCCTGAGGAATGCATTGATTGTGGAGCCTGCGAGCCCGTTTGTCCGGTGGAGGCAATCTTCGAGGAGGCGGGAGTACCAGACAAATGGAAGCACTTCACTCGAATAGACGCAGATTGGTACGCAAACAAAAAGGCATAAGCATCCATTAAAGCCTTGTGAGCCCTCATGGGTAGGTAAGCGCTCTGAAAGCTTACTATTTTTTCCTAACGCGAATCTTGGCATATTCCGCTCGCTCTAAGTACCCAGCTTACCCTAGCTGATGCTTGTTGATGACCACGGATCCACGCGACCACCCCTTTCTGCCTTGACACCGTGCTCCCTCTGCTATAGGGGGAAGGACTGCACCGGGGAGCTATGGCTCTTCTCGGACAAAAATAAAGGATAATAGAATCAGGGAACCATTCATGGTCTTAGTACTCAAGAATGAACAGATGGAGGGGTTATTGCCCATGGTAGAGGAGGTTGAGGCGATCGAACAGGCTTTCCGCGAGTTGGGAGAAGGGTCTGCGATGATTTCGCCGCGAGCCCGACTGCGTATACCGTGGAAAGAAGAGGGAGGGCAATATTACTTCAATAATATCATGGGTCTCGTACCAGGGATGAAGTCTATGGCCTTACGGGTCGATTCGAGCTTCTCTAAAGAGGTTGAAGTCGCAGGGACCAAGCGGAGAGTCTATCCGGGTGATTTTGTCGGGCTCGTCTTCCTTTTTGACATGGATACGTGTCATTTGCTGGCGATCATGGACGACCATCTCCTCTCGGTGATGCGCGTCGGTGCAACCAGCGGGGTAGCCACCAAGCACCTCGCCCGCCAGGATGCTCAGATCATGGGGCTTCTCGGATCAGGGGAACAAGCTCGGACCCAGGTGACCGCGGCCGTTGCCGTACGCACTTTAAAAAAAATAAAGGTCTACAGCCCCACGAAAGCGAATCGCGAGCGATTTGCCCGCGAGATGAGCAACCAGTGTAGTGTCGAGATCGTCCCGGTTGCCTCTGCGGAAGAGGCGATACGGGGGAGCGACATCGTAACCGCAGCGACAAACACAGTGGAGCCGGTGATCAATGGGCGCTGGCTCGAACAGGGAGTGCACGTGAATAGCATTGTGGGGGGAGACGGTTACCTCCCACGGCGGGAGCTTGATGACGAAGTGATACGGCGTGCCGGACTGATCGTTGTGGGCTACAAGCCACAAATCTTTCTCGACCGCCAGGCAGAATTTGCTGATAGGCTGGAGCGGGGTTTGGTGAAGCCGGAGGACCTGCACGAACTCGGAGAGCTTCTGACGGGGAAATGCCGCAGTAGAAAAGATGAGAAAGAAATCACGCTTTTTAAGAACAATACCGGGATGGGAATCCAGTTCGCGGCGACTGCAAGGAAAATGTACGAGAAGGCAAAGGAGAAAGGGAAAGGGACAGAGCTGCCATTGGAACTATTTATGACTAAGCGCGGAGACAAATTGTATTCCCCGTGACGAGACTGGACGGTATCGTATAGTTCCGGGCGAGACTCGTGCCGCAAAAAGGAGTCCATTATCTAGGAGATTGACGTATGAAGGAGTGGCAGAAGATTTTTCCCGAGGAAGAGCGAAAGATTTACGAAAAGGCAGGCTACAAGGGCAAACAGTCTTTCGGGAAGAATCCCGCCCTGCTCGTCATCGATGTCATCCAGGCTTTCACCGGAACCAAGCCGATGGAGATGAAGGAGGCCATGGAAGAATTCCCTACAAGCTGCGGCAAGGTGGCCTGGCAGGCCCTGCCTGAGATTCATAAGCTGCTCCAAACCTGCCGGGCCGCGGGGGTTCCGGTAGTGTATTCCACGAGCGACCCGGATTTTAAAGCCGCCTTTGGCAATGCCACCAAGCGAAAGGTGGAAGCGGGCGATTATAAAGAACTGGGAATGCAGTTTCCTGAGATAATAAAGCCAAACGAGGGAGAATTTATCGTGCGGAAGGCCAGAGCCAGCGCCTTCTTCGGTACTCATCTGATTACGTACCTGGTCCGAAAAGGGGTGGATAGCCTCCTGGTCGCAGGCACGACGACCTGCGGTTGTGTTCGAGGTACTGTTTTGGACGGTTACTCCTATGGGTTCCCAGTCTTTTTGGTCGAGGAATGTGTCTTTGACCGATCCCGAACTTCTCACCTGGTTAACCTCTTTGAGATGAACAGCAAATATGCGACGGTCATCCCTCTAGACGAGGCCATGCGCTGCGTTCAGGGACTGGGTAGGAACGTGGATATAAAAATCGCCCCGTTAAAGGACGTCCGTGCAACTTACTGACACCCATCCTCCCTACAAGCTTGAAGTTATTTCAGTCGGGGTTTCAGGCAAAATGACGATACGGGAACCGTTCGGCGCAAAGATCTTTTAGGCCTCATCTTGACAGTAAATCTTCCCGGCGCCTATAAACATTGAGATAAAACGAAATTCATAATAGAAGAGGAGAAGATTCATGGCCACAAAGTTAAAGTTCGGGTTGCTTCTGCCCCATTTCGGTAAATATGGCTCCATCGAAAGGTGTATCGAGGGGTCGAAAAAAGCTGAGCAGTACGGTTTCGACTCCGTGTGGGTCAGAGACCATCTTGTTTTCGAGCCCCACGGCATGGAAGGAACGGACAATACCCATATTGAGGGACTGCTAACGCTTGCCGCCATCGCGTCGGTCTGCAAGAAATTGACCCTGGGAACCGGGACGGCTATTTCTCATCGTCACCCCATTCATCTGGCGCAGGCCATGGCGGGGTTAAGCACTATATGCGGTGGAAAGGTGATCATGGGAATGGGTCTTGGCACGTTCCAGCAAGAATTTGCCGCCGCCGGTTTTCCCAACACCCTTCAAGATCGGATGAACCTGGCGAAAATCAATGCAGTCCTTTGCCGAAGATTATGGGCAGGTGAGAAAGTCAGTTACAAGGATACGTATTTTAACTTCGAGGATGTCCAGTTGAAGCCTACTCCGGTAAACCCGATTCCGATTTGGTACGGCGGTGGAACACCGGCCTCGTGCCGTCGCGCCGCAGACTACTGTGACGGTTGGATGCCGGGGCGCATTCCCATGGCAACTTTCATAAAGATGGTCGATTACCTTGGAAAACAATACAAAGCAGCAGGTAAACCTATGGGCACAGTTGGTGCCATTCCTATTGTTAGCATTGACAAAGATTTGGACACCGCGCTTAGCAAGGTCAACACTAAAGGTTTGATTAACGAGGGCAATAAGAAAAAAACTTGGGTTAAACCGGCCTCCGGCACATTCTCCAAGTTTGAAGACATACGAGGTCTCCTGCTCGCAGGCAAGCCCGAGGACATCGTTCGCGACACGAAAGAGTACGAGGCGAACGGGCTCAATCACATCGTTTATGACCTCCGCTTCCGCTATGCCGATTGGTACGACCAGATTGATTTTTTGGGTAAAGAGGTTTTACCGGCCCTACGGGCGTGATTTCGTGAAGGTAAATCGAGTTTGTGATTTGTGATTTCGGTAATGCCCCTTTACAAACACGACCGACAAGTCTCGGACAAAATTTCTAACACAAGAGGAGTCTTCCATGCGAACTGAAAAGGCAACTTTCTATAGTGAGGGCGATAAGCTGAGTGGTTCGTTCTATCTCCCGGATTCGGATAAGGGCAAGCCGTATCCCGGCATTGTCCAAGGACCCGGTTTTCTCGGCCTCAAGGACGCCAAGCACTACATCCTGATGTTCGAGAAGCTCTGCGAGGCAGGATACGCCTGCCTGTGCTTTGATTACCGCGGTTGGGGAGAGAGCGAGGGAAACAAGCGGGGATGGGTGATGCCTAGATGGCAGGTTGAGGATATCCGGAACGCGATTTCTTATATGCAAACCCGTCCGGAAGTCGACCCTCACCGTATAGCAACCTATGGTTCAGGAGGGACCGGGGGCGGGAATGCCATTTACGTAGCAGCTATCGATCAGCGGGTGAAGTGTGCCGTTTGCTATCTCGGCATCAGCAACGGAAGGGATTGGCTTCACTGCATGAGGCGAGAGTACGAATGGGTAGACCTGCTCAAGCGAATTGAAGGTGATCGGAAAAAGAGGGCGCTCACCGGTTCCAGTGAAATGGTGAGCGCCCGGGAAGAGATCATGATCCAGACACCTGAGCGCAAGACGACAACGATAAAAAAAGAGGTGGCAGCGAAGATCCCTCAGCAGATGCCACTCGAGTGCGCCGAGGCTATCATGGAGTTCAGCCCGGAGAATGTGGTGCAAAAGATTTCACCACGGGCAACCTTGTTCATTGCAGTGGAAAACGATGTCGTCACCCCGGAGGAAGAGACAATCAGATTATATGAGAAGGCAGGCGACCCGAAGAAACTGGTCCTTTTCAAACAAACCACTCACTATGGGATCTACAACGACTACTTCGATGACGTTGCAGCCAACGTCGTGGACTGGTACAACCGGCATTTGAAATACACCAAGGTCGAAGTCACGGAAAAAACCTAGGAGTTATCGATGAAGAAAATACAGTTCGGAGTGAGAGTGCCCAACTCCGGCCCGCTTTCAAGCGTGGAAAACATTATCAAAGCAACTAAAAAAGCGGAAAATTTGGGCTTCGACTCTGTTTGGGTCCATGACCACGTGGTTTGGAGCTCGGAGATGCACAAGCATCACATCTCCTCTGGCGCCACCGAAGCCGTCACCGATACGCAGGATGCCAACTTTTTCGAGGCGATGTCCATGCTTGCCTATCTCGCCGCCGAGACGAAACGGATCACTCTCGGCGTTGCCTGTCTGATTATGCCCTGTCGCAATCCGATCTACGCCGCTAAGCAGGCAACGACTATTGATTGGCTTTCCAAAGGACGCCTCATCATCGGCGTTGGACTGGGCTCAAAGGCGACGCGTGAGTCAGATGAGTTCGGCGTATTCGGTGTACCGATGGAAAGGCGCGGTGACCGCGCTGACGAGTACATCGAGGCGATGAAAGCAGTTTGGACCCAACCGATAGCCTCTTACCAAGGAGAGTTCATCCGCTTTAAAAACGCGGAGATCCATCCTAAGCCGAGGCAGAAACCCCATCCACCTGTCTGGGTGGGCGGCTGGATGAAACTGGCGGCTAAGCGCGCTGCGAAATATGGCGACGGTTGGATTCCCGGCTGGCTTTCCCCGAAAGAAATGAAAGTTGGTTGTGACATCCTCGCCCAGACCGCCAAAGAGAACGGCCGTGACCCCACGAGGATTACCATCGCCGTGGAGAAACTGGCGACCATCGCCGAGACACACGATGAAGGAATGAATCTCGCCATGCCGACGATCAAGGCCAGCAGTACAAGCTATGAGCGAGACATCAACAGCATGCAATTCGCCCTCGACCGGCATATTTTCGGTTCCGTCGACGACGTACGGCGACGGCTTGATGAGTTTATCGAAAACGGCGTGCAACATTTCGAACTGAAAATCATCTATCCCACTCTGGAGAGCCTGTCCAAGCAGATGGTGCTCTGGTCGGAGCAAATTATTCCACACTATGACTGACCGACACGAGTTTTGAGTCTCTAGTTTCAAGTAAAAAAAATCCAGACACGGAACCCTCTAGTAACGGAGTAAAACGTTGAATCTTTCGTTTAAACTGAATGGCAAGCCGGTCGCAATGGAATGCGAGGCACAACGGACCCTCGCCGAAGTTCTGCGAGATCATTTTAACTTGACCGGCACTAAGATCTCCTGCGAGGTGCAGGTTTGCGGCGCCTGTACGGTCTTGCTCGACGAGCTCCCTGTGAGCGCATGTACGCTGCTTGCCTATGAGGTCCGCGATCGGAATGTCTTGACGATTGAGGGACTAGCCCGACAAGACGGCACACTCCACCCTATCCAGGAAGCCTTTATCAAAGAGTTTGCCTTTCAATGCGGCTTTTGCACTCCGGGGATGATTTTGTCAGCCATGGCGCTACTCTTTGAGAACCCGGAGCCGACGGAAGCAGATATCATCCATTATATGGACGGTAATATCTGTCGCTGTACCGGCTATGTCCCCATCGTCAGGGCGATCAAGCGTGCAGCCGACCATATGAAGGAAAACAAAAAATGAACAGGCAGCCACACCGACAGTTTAAGGTGGTCAATCATTCGGTCCCGCGAAGGGATGGCCGGGCGAAAGTGAGCGGACACGCTCTTTACGCGAGCGATGTGAAACTCACCGGAATGGCCTATGCCAAGGTTCTTCGCAGTCCCTATGCGCATGCGCGGATTGTCTCGATCGATGCTTCGCGCGCTGCAGCACAGCGAGGGGTCTTGACAGTTCTGACCGGAAATGACTTATCCGGTCTCAATCCCTATTACGGCCATGCCGTAAAAGATCATCCGCTGCTCGCTATGGAAAAAGTACGCTATGTTGGGGAACCCGTTGCGGCGGTGGTAGCCGTAGACGAACGCAGCGCGTTCGAGGCCCTCGAGCTCATCGATGTCCAATACCATGAGCTGAAGGCCGTCCTCACGTCGACCGATGCCCTGGAGCCCGGTGCCCCCCTCCTACATGAGCGTAAATTTGAGGCGGGGGCGCTGCGAGGTTTCGAGGGGGACGTCCCTGCCGGTAAGGGAACCAACATCTGCCAGGAATCCCATCTCAAGTGGGGTGATGTGGACAGCGCCTTTGCCAAGGCAGCCACTGTGGTTGAGGCAGAATACTACTTCCCGATGGCTTATGCGTACGCCATGGAGCCTTATGTGGCGATCGTCGAAGTGAACGAAAGCGGCCTGACGATTTACTCATCCGCCCAGCATCCCTTCATGGTGCGCCACGACCTGACATCCGTCTTCAATCTACCGGTTAGTAAGATCCGCCTCATCGTTCCTTTCGTCGGCGGTGGTTACGGCAGCAAATCGTATACTAAAATCGAGCCATTGGTTTCTGCTTGTGCCTGGAAAACGAAGCGTCCGGTCAAACTTCAATTAAGCATCGAAGAGGCTATGCTGACCACACGCAGCGACGATGCCCTCACACGGATGCGGACCGCAGTCGACGCAAGTGGCAAGATCATCGCACGTCAGGCGACGATCACCATGAATACGGGCGCCTACGCAGAGAACAGTCCACTGGTATGCGAGAAAGCAACCAACCGGTGTGTCGGTCCATACGCGATCCCTAACGTTCAGATCGACACGTACTCCCTCTATACCAATACCGTGCCGGCGAGTTCCTATCGCGGGTTTGGGTGCGCGCAGGTCACCATGGCGGGAGAATCGCAAATCGATGAACTTGCGGCTAAAATCGAGAAAGATCCTTACGAATTTCGTCTGGCCAATGTCGCCAAGCCCCAACAGGAATTTTTTCCCAAGATGCGCCCCTTTGATGGGACGCTCAAGGAAGATCTGGAGATTGTGGCTGACTCCCTTGCCTGGAAGGATCCGGTACCTAAGGGCCATGGACACAGCATTGGTTGTTCGGTGAGTGATGCGGGTGCCTACCCTCTGACATCTACCGCAGTGCGTGTCCATGCTGACGGTTCGGTCTCGATCATGACGGGGAGCACGGAGTTAGGTCAGGGAAGTCACACTGTAATTCCACAGATTGCCGCTGAGGAATTGGGTGTTCCGTTCGAGGGGGTGCGCGTGGTGGCCTCCGACACAGCAATCACCCCCTATGACCGGTCGACCGGAGCTAGTCGTACAACGACTCTTATGGGCCGTGCCATACTGGAGGCAAGCCACGAAGCTATCGAGCAGATGGTCCGCATGACCACGGAGATACTCAAGGTAAAGGAGGAGGAGATCGAGGTCGTGAGAGGCGGCGTTCGGTGTGGCGAGGTACAGCTCAACTGGTCGGAAGTGATCCGTCGGTATTATGGTCTCCCCGACGGCGAGGTGATCGGTCGAGCCTATATCCGTAAGGCCGGAGATTTCTCCAAGCTTCCGGTCTTCTGGGAAGCAGCCTGCACAGGTGTGGAGGTCTCCGTCGATGAAGAAACGGGACAGATTCACATGGAAAAACTCTCCACGGCCGGTGATGTTGGATTGGCCATCAATCCGGCGCTCGCGGAAGGACAAGATATAGGAGCTGCAACGATGGGCATGGGAGTCGGGCTATTCGAAGAACTGGTTTACGAAGGTCCCCAATTGGTTAATGGTTCCCTCCTTGATTACCGTGTCCCGCGATTCTCAGATATACCAGGGAAAGTGAGATTGGAGCTTGTGCAAAATCAAGACGGTGTGGGCCCTTATGGCGCAAAAGGTGGAGGCGAGGCTTCCCTCAATGCCATGCCGGCAAATATCAGCAATGCCGTTTATCATGCAACCGGAGTACGTATTCGCCGTGCTCCTCTGACACCGGAGAGAGTCTGGCGAGCATTAAAAGAGCGCCGCAGCGGAACAAAAGAGAAAATACCATGATGCCCTTAAGGCGTTTTACCATGCATCAGCCAGAGACAGTGGCGGAGGCGTCACAAATGCTTGCCCATTACGGCGAGAAGGGACATCTGTACGCCGGCGGCACTGAGCTTCTACTCGCCATGAAGCACGATCTTCTACGTTATGAGCACCTGGTGGATGTTAAAACCATACCAGGCCTAGACCGGATCGAGCTGAAAGATTCCTTTCTCTCTATCGGGGCGGTGGTAACGCATCGAGCTATAGAGAAGTCAACGCTGGTGCAGGAGCACTTTCCGGTTATAGCGCGAATGGCCAGGCACATAGCCAACGTACGTGTTCGAGCCACCGGAACTTTAGGCGGGAACCTCTCCTTCGCGGAGCCTCACTCTGACCCAGCAACTCTGCTCTTCGGCCTCGAGGCCCGGGCTCGAGTTCAAGGACCTGCAGGAGAGAGGTCTCTGGTTCTGGGCGATTTCACTCTTGGCGCCTATGAAACCTCCCTTGGCCCGGACGAGCTACTAGCCGAAGTAGAGATCCCCCTCCCATCGAAATCACAGCGTGCGGCCTATCTCAAATTTCAAATCCACGAGCGCCCTACGCTAGGTCTAGCGCTGGTATTGGAGCTGGACGAGAGCGGTGAAGCCATCACCAAAGCCAGGGCGCTGGCTGGGTGTGTCAGTTCCCGCCCATGCCGTTCGGAGGAAACCGAAGGACTACTCACGGGTCCCAGAGAAAGAGTGGAGAAACAATTAACAGACGCAGGGGCTGCCTTAGCCGACGCCGCCGAGCCTGTAGACGACCTCGAGGGGAGCGCTGAGTATAAACGCCATCTGGTTGGGGTCTTTCTCCGCCGTGCCTTTGCCCAAGCGTTGTCGGGACCTTAAAGACATTAGGGTTTCCCGAGGCAGCCATAAGCGTATTTTCATCTCCTCACGCATAAGCTCCCCTTTTATCTTCCACAACTCTCATGAAAGAGTTGGAATCTGTTGACTTACATCGAATAATAAGTAAGATGTTATTTCCACGGAGGATTTATATGGAGACTTCATACGTAACCAGTAAGGGACAGTTGGTGGTACCTGTAAGGCTCAGACGAAAATACGGGATCACACCAGGAACAAGGATTTGCTTTGTGGAGCGTGACCACGAAATTATTTTCCAGCCTGTGACTAGAGAGTATATCCGTAGTGTTTGTGGAATGCTAATGAGCGAGACCTCAATAACCCAAGCATTTCTTAAGGAGCGGGCAAGGGATAAGGAACGGGAGGATGCCAAGTTTGAGAAATTCCGTTCTCGATAGCTACGCCATCCTTGCCTTTCTCTTTCGGGAGTCCGGACATGAGAAAGTTGTGGCGTTACTGGAAAAGGCTGCCGCCGCGGATGAGGCGGTGTTGATCGCAGCTCCCAACTGGGCAGAGGTCTGCTATCAAGTAGAGCGGAAAGTAGGTCGAGGTAAATGGGATGGAGTTCGCAGCAAACTCTTAGGACTCCCCATCGAGATCGTTCCGGTTGACCAGCTCCTTGCCGAACTGGCTGGTGAGATCAAGGCTGTAAAGAAGATGTCTCTGGCCGATTGTTTTTGTGCCGCCCTGGCCAAACAGAAAAGGGCGGATCTTTACACGGGCGACCCCGAGTTCCGGGCCGTGGAGAACGAGGTGAAGCTAGTGTGGCTATAGCAATCAGACATTATCGCAACCCACCCCTCTAGAAGAGCGCAGTTTGAAGAATTACTTGTCACCAGCTTTCCTTTACATCTTTGAGATCTGCCGGAGGTTTCAAATAATACTTTTGGTGATCAGGGTAAATCTGAGCTCAGGTCGAGCCCGATGCGCAAATAACAGGCTGGAAAAGGATTAAGGGATCGTCGCCAGTATCTTTTTTTGGGCTTTGAGAAGCTCTTGAATCCCTTGTTGGGCGAAGTTGGCCATACGGTCCAGTCCCTTTTTAGTGAAGGGAGCACTCTCCGCCGTCCCCTGGATCTCAACATATTTTCCAGACCCGGTCATGACGAAATTCATGTCCACGGCTGCCCGACTATCTTCCTCATAAGCTAGGTCCAAGAGTACTCTACCGTTCACGATGCCGACACTCACGGCGGCCACTGAATCTCTAATGAGTTTCCCTTTAACCGCCCCACTTTTTACCCATTTACGTGAAGCCTCCACCAGAGCCACATAGGCACCTGTGATCGAGGCCGTTCGGGTGCCACCATCTGCCTGGATTACATCGCAGTCAATCCAGATGGTCCGCTCGCTGAGGTTTTTCAAGTCCGCAATCGCCCGAAGGCTACGGCCAATCAATCTCTGGATCTCGTGGGTCCTTCCACCGACTCTGCCCCGAGAAGATTCCCGGGAGATACGAGCCTGCGAAGAGGAGGGGAGCATTCCATACTCCGCAGTAATCCATCCCCTGCCGCTATTGCGAAGAAAACCTGGGACCCTTTCTTCCAGCTTGGCCGTACAGATGACCCGAGTGTCCCCAATCTCGATAAGCACTGAGCCATCGGCATGCTTGAGAAAACCCGGAGTAATGACGATGGGCCTGAGCTCTTTCTCTTTTCGTCCGTCCGTTCGCATTGGATGTCCTTTGATCAGGTCTCGGCCAACTTCTTTTCAATGCGCTACCACCACCAACCGCCAAATGACTACCTACTAATAAACTGCTTAGTGACTTTAATCAACATCGTTTTCCTCTTGTCAAACAGGAATATCCGCCCGCCTGCAGAGACCCGGAAGCTTTAACGGTGTTACCCTTAGAAGAGGCAGGGATAAAACTGGACACCTCTATAGCGGGAATAGGTCAGTCAGGCCAAATGATAGGGGCTCTCCCGACCTCAGCTCTCTTCTTCAAAAGGAGAGGATTAGGATACGGACCCGTAGGCAATCGGGCGATTCGTTTTAAGCGAGGCAACCCACTTCATCAGGTTCTCCGCTTGAGCGCCGTACCCGCCGTAAGTCGCAAGGTCACGGAACTTGTCGGTGAGCTCCTGGGGAGTAAGAGGATTTTCCGGGTCACCTTTCGGATGGTTCACGACAGCGTTCAGCTTGTCGCCATTCCCCAAGATGACACTGACCGCCGCGGGCCACTCTGCAGGGTAACGAGCCTCCAACTGAGGCTCCAGGGCAGTGCAGATGCGTGGCAGCAGGCTGCACACGGTAGGATCGGCAATGGCCTGTGGTGTAAAGTCCGTAACCCCAACATGACCTCGGCTCAGTGCGGCAGCTACACAATAGTGCAGGCTAAACTTGGCGGCATAGGGGGTCCGCGGCTGCGGATTATCACACAAATCCAGCGCAGCCCCATAGGTTCCAACGTGAACCTGTGTGATATGAGACACGGATGGCGCATCCGAGTCACCCCGGGGGAGTTGCGCTCGGAGGGCAAGGGCTGCATCAATCGCTGGATGGGTGTGACGGCAGGAGGCATGGGGCTTGATCGATACACCGCCGATCTTGAAGACCGGCACTTGTTCTTGACGGTTCCAGTATTTTGAGAACGTCCCGGGGTCGGCTCCAGGCGCCGTTGCGGCGAAAAATCCCCGCGGACCTTCCAGAATGCGCCGTGCACCGGTGAAACCAAGCCTCGCCAGGTCAGCAGCCAGTACCCCGTTCGATGCAGCTCGGCCGGCGTGCAGGTGCTTGCTCATATCACCGTCCGTGTTGAACTCCCAGAGCCCCGCCGCCTGAGTACCAGCATTGCCAAGTGCCCACACGCATTGCGCCTCCGTCAGTCCGAGTAGCCAGCCAACGGCAGCTGCCGCCCCAAAGACACCACACGTGGCCGTATTGTGGAAGTAATGGTAGTGTCGCTTCCCGACCGCCTCACCCACCCGAATGGCCACCTCGTATCCGGCGACCACTGCGGAAAGGAAGTTCTTGCCGCTGCAATGCTCGCGTTCGGCTACCGCAAGCGCTGCAGGAATAATCACCGCCCCCGGGTGCAGCACAGACCCATTGTCCAGGTCGTCCATCTCCACGATGTGGGAAAGTCCTCCGTTCACGAGTGCCGCGACCTCTGCTGAACGACCCAGCTCAAGCCCAACCAGCGTGGCCTGCCCGGGTGGTTGTACTCGTCCGTAATCGCGCAGCTTGGCACCCGGCACCGTGGCTAAGCCGGCCAGTGCCGACCCCAACCAATCGAGCATATACACTCGAGCAACCTCTAATACATCAACCGGTAACCCCGCATCGCGCCACCCTATGAGCCAGCTCGACACACGTTCCGTGAGAGAACGTTCAAACATGGAGGGAACCCTCCCCTTATAAAATACCGCCTTACCAGCATCGTTTCCATTAGCACAACCAGGTAGAATTCTAGTATATAATGGCTATACGGGTCCACGGCTTTTAGGCCTCGCTGTTTTAACAGAGAACGAGGTTTCAGTTGCCCGGGTACCGTGAAGGGGAAGACATGAAAGATTTTCACGCGTCCGTAGGGAAAAAGGAAACCCAGTCCTACCCCCTAACCGGCATCAGAGTCATTGCCCTGGAGCAAGCTGTAGCAGCTCCTCTTGCCTCGCGTCATCTGGCTGACCTGGGCGCCGATGTGATTAAGATTGAGCGACCCGGTGAAGGAGACTTCGCACGCCGCTACGATAGCAGCGTGCACGGTCTCAGCTCTTACTTTACATGGCTAAACCGAGCTAAGCGCAGTCTCGCCCTGGATTTCAAACAGCCTGCTGGTACAGAGATCTTGCAGAAACTATTGGACGGCACCGACGTTTTTATCACCAACCTGACCCTAGCCGCTCTCCAGCGGGGCGGATTGTCTAAGGAGGTCGTGCAGGCCAACCGGCCTCGACTGATCTACTGCACCATCTCTGGCTACGGTGATGGCGGACCCTATCGGGATCGCAAGGCATATGACCTGCTCCTGCAGGGGGAAAGCGGTCTGCTCGCAGCAACAGGAAGCCCCCAAGAACCGGCCAAAGTCGGAGTTTCGTTATGTGACATCTCCGCTGGCATGTATGCAGCGATGGCCACTTTAGGTGCTTTAGTAGGGCGCCGAAACACCGGTCAAGGGACTAGCATTGATATCTCCCTGCTAGAGTCGGCTGCCGAATGGATGGGATCACCACTTTATTACTATCTGGGGACCGGGCAGTGCTTGGCCCGAACCGGCATGCGTCACAGCTTGATTGTCCCGTATGGCCCCTATCGCTGCGGCGATGGCCAGTACCTCAACCTAGCCATTCAGAACGAGCGGGAATGGCTGCGCTTCTGTGAGCTGGTTCTTGAACACCCAGCGCTAGCTAAGGACTCCCGTTTTGCCCGTAACGAGGAGCGGTTGGCCCACCGCGAAACGCTGGAGCCGATCATCGAAGGAATTTTTAACGGTTTTACCCGCTCAACCCTAATCGAACGCCTCAAAACGGCAGAGATCGCCTGGGGCGATGTTAACGACATCAGCGGGCTGGCTGCCCATCCGCAACTGCGGGCCAGAGCCCACTGGTCTGCGGTGGAGGTCAACGGTCATCCTTTCCAAATGCTCAACCACCCCATGAATCTGGCGGAGATGCCCCAACGCACGGACCCGGTCCCCAGCGCCGGACAGCACAGCGAGGAAATCTTAAACGAGCTGGGTTATGATGCCGCAGCCATCGCGACTTTCCGGCAAGCCAAAGTTATTTAGAGTCTTTGAACAGGCCGTATTAAAATAGAGCTCCCCGTTTTCCGAAGGGCACAATTTAACACGCATGTTTTCCGAGCTCTTGAACCTGAACGATCCACAGGTTCAGGTGTAGGTCTGCCTCTTGAAGACTGTAGTAAAGCTTTTGGGCAGTCCTAAAGCGAACGGTAATCTCTCCCGATCTTCCGGTCAGAAGGGTCGGATGGTGGCCGGCGGCATTATCCGCCACTTTGGCAGCAAGCAAAACATCCTTGTCAGAGCCGGTAATCTCGTACCTAAATCTGACGGCCACCGCATTTGGGGGTACAGCCCGAGAGAGATCAATCTCCTTAAACATCGTTGGGCTCCATGCCCCGATAGGACCAGTCCAGGAGCTCGGCGGGATGAACAACCCGAATTTTGAGCCCCTGTGCCTTTAACCCCTTCTCGATTTGAAGGGAGCAGCCTGGGTTTCCGCTCACTACAACCTGAGCCCCTGTCTCCTTGATTCGTTCGATCTTGCGATCCAGAAACTGCTGTGCCAGGTCAGGATGAAGGAGATTGTAGACCCCCGCACTTCCGCAACAGAAGTCCGATTCTTTAAGTTCAACAAACCGAACCCCGGGAATTGCCTTCAGAATCGCCCTGGGTTCGTGCCTGATCCTCTGGCCGTGGGCGAGATGGCAAGCGTCATGATAGGTGACTACCAGGTTGAGCTTCTTTAGCTGAGCTGCAAAGGGAACCTCAGCCAGAACTTGTGAAACATCTCGGACCTTCTTGCTGAAGGCCTCAGCCTTTTTGCCATAGGCCGGGTCACTACGGAGCAGTTCCCAGTACTCCTTCATGACCGAGCCGCATCCCGCCGCATTGACCACAATGAAGTCCACGCCAGCTTGGTCAAACGCGTCGATGGTCTTCCTCGCTAGCTTCTTACCCCGCTCCCTCTCCCCTTCGTGCACAAAAAAAGAGCCGCAGCACCCTTGTCCCTTCGGCATCACCACCTCGTAACCGTTCTCGCTCAAGACCCGAGCCGTCGCGCCATTCACATGAGGGAAGAAAAAACGCTGGACGCAGCCGATAAGGAATCCCGCCCGCCCTCGTTTCTTGCCTTTCGCTGGCATCACCTCAGGCAGCTCCTTGCGCAGACGCTGATCAGGAACGGACGGCAGGAGAGCCTCCATCTTCCCGAGACGGCCGAAGAGCGTCAGAATCCCTGAGCCTCTGACCAGTTTCTGGAGACCAGACCCCTGGTAGAAGCGGAGCAGACCGCTCATGACGCTTAAGCGGTCGACGTCGGTGAAAGTATAGAGGATAAAATCTCGGAACCACCGATCGGCTGGGGAATATTCATAGTGCCGCTGGACTTGGCCTCTGGCCGCCTCCATGAGAAAGCCAAATTTGACGCCCGAGGGACACACTGTTTCACAGTTCCGACAGAGAAGGCAAAGATCCATGTGCTTAACAAAGTTGTCAGTGATGCCGATCCTTCCCTCGGAAGCGGAACGAATAAGGTGAATCCTCCCCCTTGGGCTATCCATCTCGTTGCCGAGTATGACATAGGTGGGGCAGGTGGGGAGACAAAAACCGCAGTGGACACAATCGAGGTAAAGTTCGGGAACCGCCTGATTGAGCCGATTGAAGGCGCCTCTAACGATCTTGTCCGGTTCCGTCTGAAAACTCATAACACTAACCAAAGATATTCGAAATTTTCAAATGGATTTAGGCTTACGGTAAAGGACACCAAGTTCGGAGAAATAGAAAAAGTTTTTTCTTTGCGCTCTTGGCGCCTTGGCGCGATAAATTTTGTTCACGTAATTTCCTACAACGGTGAATGATCTGGGCTAAATGCCTCCGACGAACCTTCCCGGATTTAAGATTCTCTCCGGATCGAACTGCTCCTTCAGCCCTTTCATTAAAGGAAGGGCATTCCCTACGGCCCCCCAGATATCTACTTCCCGCTTCGTTTCGGGCGGTGCTTCCAAAACAACAAGGCTTCCATCGGCCGCTACGGCAAACTGTCTAAGCTGCTTCACTGCTTCCACCACCCCCCGGTGGAATTTCTCGGGAGCAACATTCCTACCAGAGAGATAGTACCGGATAATTCCCGATCCCGCCTCAGATATAATTCCAATCCTCATGCCCTGCTTTTTAGCTATCTCGTCTCCCAACTTTACTGCGTCGGCTACCTTAGTGAAAAGGACGCTTGCCTTAAGGATTGCTTGGAGATTTCTATGAATGGCAAAGTCACGTGTTAGCTGCCAGAACACGTCATGAGTTTCGCCCTCCAAGATGCACTTGTCATGGCTGACCGCCTCGCCAATATAGCGGCCCGCCGCCTCAAGCTGAGCATCGACTGCTTCACGGCGAACACTTCCTATGGCAACGGCCAGGCCATAATTATCCTCAGGCCACGGTATCCGGGTCTCGCCGCAAAGTTGTTGCGAAGCCTCTGGATTAAAAAGCTCGATGGCCGATGGGACCAACGGCGAGTTTAGGATCTTGGCGACGACCCCCCCAACCTCTTCGACTGAAGCAAAGGGAGCGAGAAACGTTTTTTCAACAGCAAGCACAGGGAAAAGTCTGAAGGTTGCCTCGACAATGATCCCCAAGGTCCCGAGGGATCCTAGATAGAGTTTGTTGATATCGTAACCCGTAACATTTTTGACCACTTTCGCCCCACCTTTGGTTACCGTGCCATCAGCGTGAACGACGCGGATGGCAATCAAGAGATCTCGGGAGGAGCCGAAACGCAGCCTTCGCGGACCGCTCGAGTTGGTTGCCAGGATGCCACCGATCGTAGCCAGTTGTGAATGGGGGGGGTCCAGGGCAATAAACTGGCCGGTTTGACCTAACCTCGCCTGGGCCTCCCTCAGCAATGTTCCCGCCTGAAAGGTAGCGGTCATATCCGCCGGCTCGTTATCTACTACACCGGTCAGGCGTGAAAGGCTGATGACGAGATCGAGCCGCTCGGGGACGCCGCCAAACGCCATTTTCGTTCCACTTCCCCAAGGAGCGACCTTCAGTCCTTCGCCCGACGCAAACCCCATCACCGCGGAGACCTCCTCTACCGAGCCCGGGGTTACAACAGCTGTCGGAAACTTCTCATCGACCGCATAAGCCTGAACCTTAGCGCCGGCAAACACGTGTTCACCGCCGACAAGCCCACCTAAGCATCGGATCAAACCTTTTTCGGAGATCAAAGGACCCTCCTATGGAGGACCGAGTACTTTTTCCAGAATGTCACTCTGCCTCTCTGGTGCAGCCTCTGCGTCCGGCTTATTTGTCGGGAAGATCTTACCCGGATTGAGGAGGCCATCAGGGTTAAAGACCTTCTTGATCTTCATCATCGCTCCTAGATCATCACCGGTGTACATTAGCGGCATGTAATCCCTTTTCTCCACGCCGATGCCATGTTCACCAGTAAGACTCCCACCCTGCTCAATGCAGGCCTGAATGATTTCTGAGCCTATCTTTTCTGCTATTTGAAGCTCCCCCTCGTTTCTAGAATCGTAAAGCATGAGGGGATGGAGGTTGCCGTCACCTGCGTGAAAGACGTTGGCTACCCGGAGGCCATATTTCTCTGATAGCTCGTTGATAAATTTCATGATCGAAGGAAGCCGGGTCCTAGGAATTACAGTGTCCTGGACATAGTACTCCGGGCTGAGCTGTCCCATCGCAGCAAAAGCCGACTTTCGCCCTTTCCAAAGAAGCAAACGTTCTTCATCATCTTTTGCGACTCGCACCTCCCGGACATGGTTAATTCGGCAGATTTCAATGACGGGTTCGACTAATGCTTCAACCTCTTCCTTAGGCCCGTCGAGTTCAATGAGGAGAACCGCACCTGCGTCCAGGGGATAGCCTGCCGCCACTCCCTTTTCCACCGCTTCGATGCTCAACCGGTCCATCATCTCAACCGCCGCAGGGATGATTCCTCGTGCGACAATTCCGGAAACCGTGTTGGAAGCGTCCTCAATGGTCTCGAAGACCCCCATCAAGGTTTTGACCGCCCCGGGTTTGCGCATGATCCGCACGATGACCCTGGTGGCGATCCCAAAGGTCCCTTCAGAGCCTACGAAGATTCCCGTGAGATCGTAACCTGGAGTATCCAGCGTCTTGCCCCCCAGTTGGACGACCTCACCCTGGGGGAGGACCACCTCCAAGCCAAGAACATGATTTGTCGTGACTCCGTACTTCGGCGTACGGGGACCGCCGGAGTTCTCTGCCACGTTCCCGCCAATGCTGCATGCTGTCTGGCTGGCCGGGTCAGGCGAGTAGTAGTAGCCGGTGTCGGCGAGAGCGTTCGAGAGCCAGACATTCACCATGCCGGGCTCCACCACGGCTCGTTGGTTCTCATAATCAATCTCCAGGATTTGATTGAGCCGGTTGAGCCCGATCAAGACGCCCCCGTCCAATGGGAGGGCGCCCCCAGAGAGACCTGTTCCCGTTCCTCTCACGACAAAAGGGATTTTTTTTCGGTGACAGACCTTTACCACGTCAGCCGTTCGCTCCGCCGAGCGAGGCAGCACGACGATGTCCGGCTTCGCCTTAAAGACGGTCAAACCATCCGTCTCGTAGACTCTGAGCTCATCGGGATCGACGATGACACCGTCCGCCCCAACGATCCCGACCAGTTCCTTTGCGATCCGCTCCTTATCCTTCACGGGCTAAAACCTGCTATCGGGATTTCTCTACAGACATGTCGGCAATTACGGTTTGGATAATCCTCATGCCGATGATCTCCCGGCTACCAAGCCCCCTCCGACTTACTCACCGACCGTAAACGATTCGCGGCAACCAGAGGATAATCTCAGGGAAGAGCACGCAGACAAAAAGCCCAAACGCCTGGATCAACAAAAAAGGGAGTGCCGAGCGGAAGATGGTTCCTATGGTAATGTGGGGCGGGGCCACGCTCTTGAGGTAAAACAGGGCATAACCGAACGGCGGGCTCAGGAACGACATCTGCATGTTAACCATGTAGACGACGCCGAACCAGAGCGATACATCTTTCGGAGCCACTCCGGGAAGGCCGAAAATCCCGTCCCAGGGAAGTGTTTTCATTAACGGAACGAAAATGGGCACCGCCAGGAATAAGATCCCGACCCAATCTACAAACATCCCGAGTACGACCAGAACAACATTCATGATCAGGAGGATACCGTAGGAACCGAGCCCCGTGCCGACGAGGGTATCGACAACAAACTGTTGGCCGCCTTGGACAATGTAAAAACCAACGAAAATGCTCGCCCCGAAGATAATCCATAGGACCATCGCCGAGGCCTTAAGGGTCGTAAGCGCGGCATCCTGGATGGTCTGCCAGCTCAGCTTCCGGTGCAGGGAGGCAACAAACAGAGCGCCAAAGGTGCCGATGCCCGCCGCCTCGACAGGTGTAGCCACGCCGCTGAAGATGACTCCCAGTACCAGCACGATCAGTGAAACTGGAGCGGCAATCCCCGGTAGAAGCCGGACTTTTTCGCGCCAGCCCAATCGCTCCTCTGGCAACACCGCAGGACCCATGGACGGGTTCACATAGCAGCGGATGGTCACGTAAAAAATGTACATGCCGGATAGCAAGAGACCCGGGAAGACCGCACCGATGAAAAGCTCTCCCACCGACTGCTGGGCCACCACGGCAAAAATGATGGCCAGGATCGACGGCGGGATGAGGATTCCGAGAGTGCCACCGGCAAGGATAGAACCGCAAGCGAGCTCGGGGTTGTAATTGCGCTTAAGCATAGCCGGTAGTGCAATGATCCCCATTGTCACCTCGGTAGCCCCGATCACCCCGACCATTGCGGCGAGGATAGTCGAAGCGATGATCGTGGCTGAGGCCAGGCTTCCTCGGATGCCCCCCAGGACCTTGTAGACCAGGTCGAATAGCTCTTCAATCACCCCGGCACGCTCGAGCATTGCAGCCATAAAGATGAACAGGGGGATAGCCGAAAGCTGATAATCCGTCATGAACGGGAAGATACGTGACGGGAGGATGTTGAGCATGTCTACGTTGCCGAATAGATACAGGAAGAGGACCCCGAGCCCACCCGTCACAAACGCCAGCGGCAGCCCGGCCATCAGCAGGATCACCAGAGAACCGAACAAGAGGAAGGTGAGCCACTCTATGCTAATCTCCAAGCCCACGTGCTAGACCTCTCTCCCCACCAGGTTCAGGATATCCCTAGTCAGTTTTACAAACCCCTGCATGATAATGAGTAAAGCCCCAATCACCATGGTACTCTTCACGGGCCAATACTGGATCGCCCACTCGGTGAAGGAGACCTCCCACACGTTGATAGAGTCCATCATAAAGTTCCAACCGGTCCACAGGAGGGCCCCGGTGAAAAGGAAGAAGAAGACCGAAGTCAGGATATCGACGACCGCCCTGGCTCGCTGTGGCAGTAGGCGGTAGATAACATCGACTCGAACGTGACCGTGCTCACGCAACGTGAAAGCACCTGCGATCAGGTACTGCATGCCGAACATCAGGAACATGCCCTCATGGGCCCAGTTCGTGGGTGAGTTGAAAACGTAGCGGGCAAGGACCTCATAGTAATAGACGAAAGCGGCGATCAACGACCAAAAACATACGAAGTGTCCGATCCACCCATTGAGCCCATCGACGCTGTTTGTGAACCACGCTACCACGGTCCGGTTCGAACCTTTGATGCTGCCCGTCTCCTGGGTAACCGGACGGGAAGTCGCAGGCTTCGGCGACGGCGCGGAAGTCTCGCGCTCGGCACAGCGGCGGACAAGCCCCGGAAGCAAGAAGGCGTCGACCAACAGCAGGGCTCCAATGACCAGGGCGGAGGTCCCGGAAAAGGCGTGCCAGAAATGGAAGTTTGCATTGGCGACAGCCATTTGATCGTTGGCGGCAATAAGGGCATCCTGCGCCCCGGCAAGCTTCCTGTCACCACCGCCAATGTTTTTGGTCACGGCGGCCTTTGCCCGGTCAACTTCGAACCTGGCCCCGATCACCGCATTGCTAGCCTGTGAGACTCCGTCTCGGGCCTTCGTACCCTGCACGTTACCATAGAGAATCAGAATGAAGAGCGGAATGTAGATCGCCCCGACGGCGCTACGCAGATAAAAGCGGTGAAGGCCTAGGAAGCCCCCCGTCACCCAGAGCATATAGCCAATTCCCAGGGACAGACCGCTGGGAGGTGCCCCCGTCTTTGTTTGCCGCCGCACAGTATACATAGCAAACAACGGGATCAAGATCAGTCCCAACCAGTACAGCCAGTGAGGCAGGACAAACGTCAGGCTTGGCATAGGGGTACGTCTCGTCCTTTCAAAAGGAACAACCTTTCATAAGCCGGGCGGGACCAGCCCACTGCTTATGCAGCGGCCCGGTCCCGCTTTATATCGTAGTCACCGCGAAGGAACAGCTCGATCCGGCATCACGACCACTTAAGACTCTGACCCTTGATCGTGTCCGGAGTCACGTACCCGAGGCTACCCGACATCATATAGTCGAGCTGGATCTTGAAGATTCGGGCGGCATCCTTGTCCTTGTTCGCCCACTCAAACCAACGGGGTACCGCCAGCTTAGTGAACTTTTCGACGTCATCTGCATTAAGACGGGTAACAACGGTCCCTGCTTCTTTGAACTTCTTCCAGGCCTCCTGGTCGGCCTTCTGGATACCCGCATGGTGAATGTTGGAGTAGATCTGCACCTCATCCTCGACAAACTGTTTCATCTTGGGCGAAAGCGCGTTCCATGCCTTCATGCCGACGGTAAGGTCCATCAAGTCGACCGGCTGGTAAATCGACATGAAGCCCGGCGGGCCCATGGAGATGTACTTCGTCACTTGCTGAAAGCCCAGGGCGTAGTTGATTGCCGGACCCACGTAGTCCGCCACGTCGATGGTGCCCTTCTCCAACGCAGGGAAGATCTCCGAACCCGGCAGAAGCGTGGTCTTGGCGCCCGCATCCTGAAAGAGCTGAGCCACAATGCCGCCGGGCAGACGCATCTTGCGACCCTTGAAGTCCTCGATAGAGCGGATCGGCACTTTGGAGTGGATGATGTTCGGGCCGTGCTGTATGTGGTTCACATAGTACATGTCAAATTTCGCAAACAGCTTGCGGGCAATCTCACGGCCTCCAAGGGCATAGTAGAACACGTCCCACTCATGCGGGTACCGCAGGCCCAGCGGATAGGAACTCAAGAAAACGGCGGCAGGCATTCGCCCCGCCCAGTAGAGGGTGAATGGGTTCATGGCCTCGATCACACCCTGCTTCACAGCGTCGAATAACTGAAATTCACCGACAACCTCCTTGGCACCAAAGGGCTTGAAAGCGAGCTCACCTCCTGTTTTTTCAACGATAGTGTTGCACCAGTCTTTGAAAATTTTCAGCCCAATGCCCCCAGGCCAAGAGGTCTGGATCCTCCACGTTATGGTCTTGGCCTTCGGGACACTCGGTGCCTTGGGTTTTTCCTTGGGTTTTTCCTTGGCCTTCTCACAGCTGGCTAGCAAGCCGGCTGCAACCGTCGCACTACCCGCAACCGCCGCCGTCCTCAGAAACCTTCTCCGGGAGACCTTTTGGCCCTCCGGTTGCGCATGTTCCTTTTTCTCGACCATAATTTGCCCTCCTTTCATATCAATAGGTTCTCATGTTGACGAAGACTAACTCTACCTCCTTCATGAACGCTTCAATTGCCTCCGAAGTTTTTCTCTATTCTTTTAGCGAGCCTTCTTCTCTACTACAGATGAAAAACGACCATTTTAAGCTCGGTCATTTCTTCCACGGCGTAACGTGGTCCCTCTTTTCCAAACCCCGACTCCTTGAGCCCTCCATAGGGCATAAGGTCGGCTCGCCATTGGGGGCCCCAGTTCACGTTTAGGTTACCCGACTCCACCTCGCGAGCAAACCTCATGGCCCAACCCAGGTTCTCAGTGAAAACACCAGCGGATAGACCATAAACGGTTTGATTCGCGAGTGCAATCGCTTCATCCATGGAATTAAAGGGCGTGACGGCAACTGCCGGGCCGAACATTTCGTCACGGGAGATCCGCATCTCAGGTTTCACATCAGCTACCACCGTAGGAGCATAGACCGCATTTTGCCTTTTGCCCCCCACCACAAGCCGCGCACCCCCACCGACGGACTCTTGCACCCATTGCTGGATACGGACCGCGTCATCCTCCCGTATCATAGGACCGACCTTAGTCTTTTCATCAAGCTGGCTGCCCGTGGTAAGGGCTTGCACCTTCGGAATCAATACACTCAGAAAATCGTTATATACCTTGCGGGAGGTCAGCACTCGTTGGGTGGAGATGCACACCTGACCCGCATTGGCGTACCCGGTGGTGACCACAGCTGCCGCCACTTTATCCAAGTCCGCATCCGACATAACAATCAAGGGACAGTTGGATCCCAGTTCCATGGTAACCTTTTTAATTCCAGCGAGACGGCAGATTCGTTCTCCCACGTCCCGACTTCCGGTGAAGGTAATTTTACGCACTCGGCGGTCGGAGATGAGGGTATCTCCGATTTCCCCCCCGGAACCTGTTAGACACTGCACCCCCTCCGGTGGAAGCCCGGCTTCCAGGAGAATCTCCGTGAGCCTTAGCGCCGAAAGAGGCGTATCCGTGGCCGGTTTGATGATCACCGAGTTACCTGCAGCTAGGGCGGGGCCGACTTTATGGCAGACCAGATTAAGCGGAAAGTTAAAAGGACTGATGGCCACGACCACGCCACAGGGAACACGCAGAGTAAACCCGAGTTTTCTATGACCACCCGGGTCTCCATCTAACGGGACCGTTTCTCCATGAATGCGCTTCGCTTCCTCCGCTGAGCCCATTAGGGTCTCCACGGCACGGCCCGCTTCTCCCCGACCCTCTGCAATAACCTTTCCCTCCTCCGCCGAGATAAGACGCCCCAGTTCCTCGTTGCGAGAAGCCATAAGGTCAGCAGCCTTTCTCAGAATCCGCCAGCGGTCATAGCCGGGGAGTTTCGCCATGACCTTTGCCCCACGCTCTGCAAAGTTTAGGGCCCGATCTACGTCGCCCCTATCAGCCTTCGGGACCGTGTCGATCACTGAGTTATCATAAGGGTTTCGGACTTCAATTTTTCTTGACTTCTCGACCCATGCCCCTTCCATAAATAACTTCATAGATAAGGACCTCCTCGTTTCCAATTGTTTTCACACCTACATGGCTTGCTGCAACCTCCCGCTTGCCCTTAGGCATTGTAGTCCCTCATCTATCCCGCAAAACGCAGTGATCGCGCCAGGTCAAAGAGCGAGCGAACTAGAAATGCCTGAAGAAAAATGATGACCATAAAAACAATAAGGGGAGAGAAATCAATACCTCCAGCAAAAAAGGGGAAGGACCGACGTACCCGTGAAAGGACCGGCTCCGTAGCGTTGTTGAGAAAGCTCACGATGGGGTTGTATGGATCGGGATTCACCCAGGAAATCAGTGCCCGGGCAATGATGATCCACATGTACGCCCACAAGATATAATCCAACACCTGAGCGACGGCTGTCAAAAGATTTGCCAAGACAAACATCCTTTGAATTCATGACCTCCTTGCACCGAAAATAGCTGTTCCGATTCGTACTAACGTGGCCCCCTCTTCCACCGCCACCGGATAGTCATGGGTCATGCCCATGGAAAGCTCTTGAAGATTCACATTCGGAATCTTCAACTCCCTTAGCTCCGTTTGCAGTTCCCTTAGGGCACGAAAGTAGGGGCGCATGGATTCGGGTTCCTCTCTGAACGGGGGAATCACCATCAAGCCTTCTATGCCGAGATGTGAGAGCGTACCTACCTCCCGCAATAGCGATGCGACCTTGTCTTTGGGAATTCCGCTCTTTGTCTCTTCACCTCCCAAATTGACCTCAACAAAAGCCCGGACCACACGCCCTCTCTTATGAGCTTCCTTGTCCAACTCCCTGGCAAGCTCTAAGCCGTCTAAAGATTGGATCAGGTCAAAGAGATCCACGGCTGTCTTGACCTTGTTGCGCTGGAGGTGACCGATCATATGCCATTCTAGGGCCTGGTCAAGGGCTTCCTTTTTGGCTACAGCCTCCTGGACATAATTTTCACCAAAGAGCCGGATTCCTGCCTCTACTGCAGCACGCACCTCGGATATTCCTTGAGATTTAGAGGCAGCGAGCACTTTGACCTTAGTCGGATCTCTCCCGGAACGCTTCGCTGCCGCACGGATATTTTCTACGACCGTTCGATAGTTTGCTGAGATATCGACCATGAGCCTATTGGAATCGCAACTGCTATCGCTTACCACATATTCCCAAATCAATCACCTTTTTCTTAGGCTCAACTTTTCCACGCGCCTGAAAGCTCAAGCTTGCGGTTCCAGATAAGTAGGTAGATTCTTTATCTTGCTTCCCCCTGAGGTCATAGGTAATACTATGCTCACCATTGAAAGGGCAACTCGGCATGTTTTTTGACTTGGAGGTCGGCAGTCTCATCGAAGTCGTTAGCGGGAACCGCTGGCATCCAGGGGAAATATTCCGCCAGGTGGCTGGGCGTATCCGGCGCTATCGTTATGAAGGCATGGCTGCCGGGGACCGAGTCTTTCTTCATTTTGGCAACCGATTAGAGTTTTTCGCCGATCTCCTAGCCATTTGGAAACTCGGCGCCGTGGCCATACCCGTGGATGGCCGCCTGACGGCCTTTGAAGTCCTGACCCTGGCACGGGCAGCGGATCCACGTTTTTCCATCATAGATGAGAAAACGGACCCATCGACTATCGAAGGCGTCTCTTCCGGGAGCGTCAGGGTCATGAACACTCTGGATGTCGAGACCGATGCGGGAGCCGTACCGGACAGCAATTTTGTGGAAAGCCCCGCGAAATTAGAGGACGATGCCCTGATACTGTTTACCTCAGGCTCTACGGGAACTCCCAAGGGCGTTGTTCACACACACGGTTCTCTCCGGGCCCGCTGGTTGGCATTGCGCGAGAGTCTCGGGCTGTCTTCCTATCGCCGCACCCTCTGTTTACTTCCGACCCATTTCGGCCACGGCCTGATTTGCAATTGTCTCTTCCCTTGGCTCTTTGGGCAGGACCTTTTTATCGCTCCGCCCTACCACCCTGAACTGATCATGCGTTTGGGATCACTCATTGACGAGCACAAGATCACTTTTCTGTCATCCGTGCCATCGCTCTGGCAACTTGCACTCAAGACGAGCCGGTCACCGAAGGCCCAAACATTGGAACGTGTCCACTGTGGATCCGCCCCCCTGTCCGCCCACTTGTGGCAAGAGATTCAATCCTGGGCTTCTACAAAAGCTGTCTTCAACGCCTATGGGATTACCGAGACCGCTAGCTGGGTGGCCGGGACTACGTTGGCCGATTTCACCCCCATGGACGGGTTGGTGGGCAAGCCCTGGGGGGCTGTGATAAAAATTCTGAAAACCTGCGACACGTCCACTTTGTGGGATCCGGGTATGGAATGCGCGCCTGGTAAGTCCGGCTATGTTTGGATCAACACGCCTGCCTTGATGAGGGGTTATCTCAACCAGGACCATTTGACGGGCCAAGTGATTCGTAAGGGTTGGTTTCTAACCGGAGACATCGGAGTTTTCGACGAGCACGGGGTCTTTTTCCTGAAGGGGAGAGAACGGGAAGAGATTAACAAGAGTGGCATTAAAATATATCCCGCCGATATCGACGCGGTGGCGGAGCAATTTGAGCGAACAGTAGATGTCTGTACGTTCGGGTTTGATGACCAGCTATGCGGTCAGAACGTCGGAATGGCAGTCGTACTCAAAGACACGGAGACCACAACGATCCGGGAACTCTATTGGTGGATGAAAAGCCACCTGGCAGAATTCAAGATCCCAGTCCGGTGGTATTTGATGGATTCCATCCCACGGTCCTCACGGGGTAAAACCAACCGAAGCGCAGTCATGAAGCAATGTGCAGGACTACCACCGGTGGACCTACAAAATGTCGTCCGTGATCTAAGGGAGCGGCCGTTGTAAATGTGGTGCCGGCGCAAGAATCATCGCTACTTCCGTGCCCTATTTTCTAACACATCCTCGCGGTATGCCGGTTAGCAGGATAAGTCGACAATGGATCAATCACAGCGCAAAGCCGACTTGATTCGATTCCTCCGGACAATCCAGAGACCGGATCACCCGATCGGCGACATCGATGAGACCCAGAGTTTGATTCAATCTGGTCTCATCGATTCTCTGGCTGTGCTGCAAATCGTTGTTTACCTCGAGGAGACCTACAACATCGACTTCCGCGAAAAAGGCATCGATCCCGGGGAACTCCACTCGGTCACGACTATTCTTGATCTGATTCAACGTGAAACAACATGACGAAGATCAAGAACTTTTGTGAAGCCTACCGGGCCATTTCCCAGTTTCACGAGAACAAACGGATCATTGCTTGGGTGCAAACCCGTTGGTGGACCATCCTGTTGACACCGAAAATTCGAAGGCAAGTTCTGTTCCTAGGCGCGATTATGGCCGGTGTCCTGGGTCTCCTTCACAGGCATGCTCAGTGGGCTGACTACCGTGCAGTAACAACCTGGCTTGCGCCTTTGGTCGTAGTGCCTCTCATTTTCGGACTGGTCTACCTGCTTTACCTTGCGGCAACACGCTTCAGCAGGCTGCCAGCCGGTATTAAACGCCGCCCGCAAACCTCACTTCACGTTTTTTTCTGGGCAACAGTGGTGATCATCTGGGTTACACCCGATGATGGAGGGCTGTGGAAGGAAGTGATAACCCTCATGGGTGTCTCTCTCCCGTATCTCCTTTGGCGGTGCGGCTACATGGTAATCTCAGGCCAGCGCGGGAAGGTAAGCGGTACCGGATTTCGTGATCACTTGTTCTATCTCTTTCCCATCTGGGACGGCACAAACACCCCGGCAGGGAAGGGTCTTGATTACCTGTCCGAGTGTGAAGCCCGATCCCCTGAAGCGTACGCTCGCTCCCTGTTAGCGGGACTTAAACTGCTTCTTCTGGCCCTGTTGTGGAAACTGCTGCTCCTTCTTATGGGCAGCCTCGTCTATGGTAATCCAAAAAATCCACTGACGAGCCTCCTGGGAGGTTACAGTCTGGAGATCCCTCGAATGAAATCGATCGTCAATGGGACTGTAACGGTTTCTCTATTGACCACCTGGGTCAGCTTGTACTTCGATTTGATATGGGCCACTCTAAAACTCGCAGCCCGGGGTCACCTATGGATCGGAATGTTGCGACTTTTTGGCTTCAACGTCTTTCGCAACACTTATAAACCTCTGCTGGCGGAGTCCATCGTTGATTTTTGGAACAGGTATTACTATTATTTTAAGGAGTTGTTGGTAGAGTTTTTCTTTTTCCCCACCTACCTGCGACACTTTCGAAAATCGCCCCGACTGCGAATGATCACCGCGATCTTCGCCGCCGCTTTGGTAGGCAACATGTATTACCACCTGATACAGGCCAAAAATCCTCTCGTCGCCGGGGACCTCGACAGGATCTGGCACATTCTAGGGCCTCGCTTTGTTTACTGTTTTTGTCTCGCTGTCGGGGTCTCCGTTTCCATGCTCCGTCAACAGAAGCAGAGAGGGAAGCCCCATGCTATAACCCCGGGGGTCGCGAGATTCCGCCGGGTCAGGAAGATAACAGGGGTCTGGACCTTTTTCAGCCTGATCAATTTCTGGAATCTTAAAGCCAGTGTGACAATGCCAGAACAGGCCGTATTTTTCCTTTCCCTTTTCGGCCTCTAGCCCATGGCGGCGCTTCCATTTTGCGTCGCCAGCTCATCACACCGATTACAGGAGACGTAATACATACAGGGCAATACGAATGAGCCGATGAACCCAAGATTTACGGTCCATTTTACAGATCCGGCGATCAACGACTAGAAAATGGGTAGGGCTTGGTATTCTGTTCCGACGAACTCATTCATTACTAGCTACGCCCCGGCTTGCGGCAGGTACCTCGACGGATCGGGTTTCTAACCTCGTGGTCGAACTCATTTGATTTCGTATAGCTGATATAGCCATGTCTAACCTTTTGTATGCCATGCCCCGAACCGTTTTCTCTATCTCAGTCGTCTTGACGGCCATGGCGATTCTTTCAGGGTTTCGGCTATGGCTCTATTACGAACGGGCCTCCGATCTTACTGATCTCTCTTTGGTGGAACGTCTCAGGCTATTTTGGATCGGTTTTCGCCTCGACGGGACCGTTGTTGGCAAGGGCTTTTTAATACTCATTGTGGCCCTGCTTTTCTCGGTCGAGGAGTGGCTAGAAATAGTCCAGTCGGCACTGCTGGTCTATGCTGGAATCCTCTTCTTTGGGTTGTTTCTGGCGGAAATAGCCGGAGTCTATTTCTTTCGCTATTACGATCTCCGCCCCAACTACCTTGTCCTTGAGCATGGATTGGACCTAGAGGTGCTTCGAACCATCGCAAAGGCCTACCCTATCGCGTGGATGTTGTTTCTAAGCGCGGCCGGAACGGCCGGTGTTGTTTCCTTAGTCGCGGAGATCAAGGGGTTATCTTTAGAGGGGACGGAATCGTTTTATGGCCCTTTTCCTTGGTTTTTAGATCAATTGGGAACAGTTTTTTGTTGCTTGCTTGCAGCGCTCGCTGCACGTGGGACCTTGGACCATCGCCCTCTCAACCCGAGCGCAGCGATGGTAACATCGAACCGCGTAGCCAACGAAATTGCATCCTGCGGAATTTTTAACGTTCTCTACGAATGGAGCCGCCGGTCTCGGCGGGATCAAACGGACTTGAAATCGGTAATAAGGCTTCTTCCATCTAATGAAGCCCTCCGCCGGGCAGGCACCTATCTTTCCATACGAGGACCACTGACGCACGACTCGCCCAACCCCTTGGTTCGTCGGGTCCGAGGCTATGGTGGGCATCATCCGGTCAATGTCGTTCTTGTGGTCATGGAAAGCTTTACGAGCCGTCTCATTGGTGCCCTGGGCGGCACACCGGCCCTCTCCCCCGAATTGGACCGTTTGTCCGCAGAGGGAGCGCTTCTCGAATGCTGCTATGCCACGGGCGAGCGTACGATACAAGCACTGGAAGCGGCCGTATCATCATTCCCGCCCCTCCCCGGCCACGGTGTCGTCAATCGTCCTCAAGCCCATCGGGGTTTTAGCACACTAGCGACTATCTTAAAGGAACGCGACTATTCCACCCTATTTCTCTACGGAGGCCAGGGAATTTTCGACCGCATGCGGGCCTTTTTTCTAGGAAACGGCTTCGACACTTTCATCGAAGAGAAAGACTTTGACAATGTCGAGTACCGTAGCCCCTGGGGCGTCTCCGACGAAGATTTGTTCCGCCGGGCCAATCAGGAGTTCCGACAGCTTGCAAATCAGAGACAACCCTTCTTCGCAACGATCCTCACCGTCTCGTTACACTCGCCGTGGGAATATCCCGCAGGCCGCATCGTCCCACTCCCGCTGGAAACACCCGTACCCCCCGGCTTTAAATACGAGGAGCTGAACAATTTTCTCTACGCCGATTACGCACTCGGGCGTTTCATGCGTGAGGCAAAGGGGGCATCCTATTTTGAGGATACCCTATTCGTTTTTGTGGGAGATCACGGGGTACACCTTCGCGGACGTGATCTTATCCCGGTCGAGGAATATCGTGTCCCCGCACTCTTTTTCGCCCCAAGATTTCTCAAGCCGAAACGGATTCAGCGCGTGACCAGCCAGATAGACCTTCCTCCAACAATCATGGGCATTCTTGGGGGAGAGTATCGCAGTCCGTTTCTCGGTAACGACGTACTCAGCCCGGGAGCGCAAGAAAGCCTTGCGATCATGATCTACAATAAAAAACGCTACGGCGTGATATTTGGCCCACACCTCACCGTATTTACCGAAACCGGCATGGAGACGGCCTACAAGCGCATCCAGGGAGAGCCATCATGGAATCCGGCCCCTTTAACCTCCGAACAGGCCAACTACAGCAGAGACGCCGTGGCCTTACTCCAGATGGCCGAACACCTTCTCAAGACGGGTCAATACACAACCGGCAAGGAGGGAAATTCGTCAAGCCGGTCATCGGCTGTAAAGTAGGTATCCACGTAAAGACTCATGCCAAAGGGCACGGTTAGTTTTATAGGAGCTGCCTCGTTCTTCGTCTTAGAGACTGGATGGCTATGAAGGCCATCAGGGATTTTTCTGCATCTCCTTGAGGATCGCTTCCATCTTCTTCAGTTCTTCACCGAACTTTGCCCACTCCCCCTGGCGCAGAAACCCCTGAGATTGTAAGTAGTGTTCCAGGGCACGGCCAGCCAGGCCTTTCGCCCCTTTGGCCGTTTCATGAAGGGCTGCCACCTGGGGCCTCTCCTTAACCGCCCCACCCCCGAAGAGCTTCTTGAGAGATGCTTCCAGGGTCTTGGCCATAGCGATCCGGTTACCGAAGGCCGTGATTACTCTTTTTAATTCCGGCAGGGATCCTTTCTCTGCCTCCAGGTAGAGGGGCTGCACATAGAGGAGCGACTTCTCAATCGGGATTGCCAGGACGGTCCCTCGGATCACTTGCGAGCCCCGTTGGCCCCAAAGGCTGAGCTGCTGGGATATGAAGGCATCCTGGTCGATCCGGGCATCGATCTGTTTCGGTCCGTAAATCAATTTCGCCTTGGGAAACTCCAGCGCAATGAGCTTGCCGTAATGAGGCGGATCACTTCTCGCCGCTAGCCAGGCCCGCATGTTGTCTTTCTTGTTGGGAGTAAATGGAAGCAGGAGAATGAACTCCTCTTTTTTTTCACCGGGAAGGCGCATGATAATGTAGTAAGGATTGATCTCCTGCTCCACCACCGGCTCCCTCACCTGTCCTATGAGGGGGCCACCTTGCTGTTGCCGCGTAGCCGCGGTCCTACGCGGGATACTCAGCAGATCTTCCTTATTGTAGAAAACTTGCGGATCCTGCATGTGGTAAGTGGCGTACATACGTGCCTGGATCGCAAAGAGATCTTGGGGATAGCGGATATGAGCCCGGAGACCAGCCGGCATCGTATCCAGAGGTTTAAAGAGGTTTGGAAAGATCTTGGCATAAACCCGGATGATAGGATCATCCGGATCGCTAAGGTAAAATCTCACGGTTCCATTATAGGCGTCGACAACGGTCTTGACGGAGTTGCGAATGTAGCTTCCGAGTCTCTCGGTCGGTTCAGAGTAAGGGTAGCGCCTCGATGTTGTATATCCGTCGATGATCCAGAAAAGCCGACCACCCCGAGCAATAACGAGATAAGGATCCCGATCGAAGGTGATAAAAGGTGCGATTTTTTTGACTCTCTCTTCCATCTGGCGGTAGTAGAGAATACGGCTTTCGCTGGTAATATCATCGGAAAGGGCGATTCTCAGAGTTGTATAGCGGATGGAGAAGAGGACCTTTCGCCAGAACGAGTGAAGAGAGACACCTCCCGTGCCTTTGTACGTGGTATAAATATTCTGATCCCCTGAGGGGTAGTCGAGTTCCTTGGCTTTGGTCTTTACGAAAACATAATCGTTGGCCTTCTCCCCATAGTAGATCTCGGGGCGGGTGATCTTCATAGGCCCAATCGATACCGGCGGGATGTCCTTGACAAAGAATTCCGGCAAACCCTCCGGCGTAACCTCGTTGACAGGTCCGACAACTGCACCGAAGCCGTGTGTGTAGGTGAGATGTTCATTGATCCAGTTGCGGTTCGGCAGATGCTCGTGAGAGAGCTCTCGCGCCGAAAGCATGACCTGACGGTAGGTACCATCGATCCGGTAGCGGTCCTTGTCGACATCGACAAAATTGTAATAGGTGCGGATCTCCTGGAGCTGGCCGTAAGTCGCCAACAAGGGGCGGCGCTCCCAGAGCCTGACGTTTTTAATGGTCATTTCGTTGCTCTGCAGCTCGGCAGCGGTGAGTTCTTCCTCCGCGGGGAAATCTTTGACCTCGACCTTATCCAAACCATAGGCTTGCCGTGTGAATTTAATATTACGCTTGATGAACGGCGTTTCTGCAACGATTTCATTAGGTACTACCCGAAAGCGCTGGAGAAGAGATGGGTAGAAATTCAACCCTACGAGATGAACCACAATCAAGGCCCCTAGGCCTGCAAAAAGGTACTTAAACCCCGGGCGAGAAATCTGGACCAGGCAGAGGACGGCAGCAATCACGGCCAAAAAAGTCAAAATTCGCAAAACGGGTAGGGAGGCGTAGACATCCACATAGCTGGCCCCGAAGGCAGCCCCCCGCGGTGAATAGAGAAGGCCAAAGGTGTCCAAGAAGTAGCCAAAAGCCTTTGTCAGCAGAATGGCGGCAACCAAACTGAAAAGATGAGTTCGTGCCCTTTCGTTGAGGAAGAGTCCTTTTTGCGTGTACTGGAGACCCCGGTAAAGCAAATAAGCGAAAGCTGTGGCTAAAAAGGTAAACCCCAGGGTCACGGTAAGCCAATTGTAGAGCGCCGTCAGAGCCGGCAAGCGAAAAACATAGAAGCTGATATCGTGGCCGAAGAGAGGATCCAGTTGCCCAAAGGGAACCGAGTTGAAGAAAAGGAGCAAGGATGACCAGTGGCCGGCTGCCTGGGGTGCGGCAAAAAGTCCCAGAAGAATAGTTGCCGGCAAGAGCAACCGCCGGACTAACGGATCGATGAGTTCCGGACTGGGTAGCTCAATGGCATTTTCCTCATCCGCAAAACGAACCTCCGATGGTGCTTGGGCCGCCAGCTTGACGTTCAAATAGAGCACCATGAAAAAAAGCCCACCGAAGACCACTGCCAAGACAACCTTGAAGGTCAGTGTGGTAGTAAAGACTTGCGTGAAGCCGACCGCCTCGAACCAGAGCCAGTCCGTGTAAAGCGAGACCGCTTGGCCGAGAAATACGAAAAGAAACAAGACTATGAAGAATAACAAGGTCGTGAAACGTTTCATCTTACCCCCCTTGATCCGTCAACTCTCCGAGTTGAGTTGGTGAGATGCTATAGAACTCAAATGTGGAATGCAACCAGCCATGTCACTGGCCCAGGAAGGGGGTTTACATCAGGGCATGGAAGGATGATTCTTTTACTGGAGAAAGGGCAAAAGCAAAGGAGGAATGATTTCCGGACATCTGATCCCGATAGCTCCAGGATCGAGGCCCAGTTCGGATGATGTGGGTTTCAGAACAGAGCCATGGCGCACTGAAAAATCATTCGAGTTCTTATAGAGCGCAGCCCTGTAAGAAATCAGGATTCTTACGGCACTGCCTCCGGACCCCGTGCTAGAGTCAGAAATTTACTCCCGTTCAGGTAAACTTCAGTAGTAAGAGGAATCGCCTTCGCTAAGGTGTTCTCAACAAAACAGCGAGCGCTTGCCTCGCGCGCCAAGCCTTCTGCCTGTTCCGTTGAAGCACTGCCCTCCAGACGAATCTCAAAGATCATGTCCTTGAAGGCCCTTGACTCGCGTGAGTGGTGGCCGCGCACTGTCATCTTCATGGTATCGATGGGAACTCCCTTTTTCATTGCCACACTGGCATATTGCATCATCAGTCAACCACCCGCTCCTGTCACAAAATAACCCAGAGGGGTCGGACCTCGGCTCTGTCCTCCTCGTACGGCAGGTTCATCGATCAACACCTCAAATGCCTTATCCTCCGTCTTAAAGACCACGTCAAAGGTCTTTTGCTCCTGATGCTTGATATCCACACGAATGGTTCCTACGCTAGGCCTTGTGCCGGTGCGTGGTTGATTCTGATCTTTCACCACCTTGACAAGCTCTGGAATGACGCGCATTGCTTTTACCTCCTTCTAATTGGGAAGTTTACTATATAATCTGGTTCGCGCAGATCTTTGCACACCGAGATTGATGCCGTCAAGCCAAATGGGGCTCTACGTCAAAACCCGTGTTTCCTTAGGAGAAAACCTTCCGGCCGGAGCCAATAAGTCTGTCCTTCGATGGCCTCACAACGGGCGGATCCGTTGACCTTTGTAACAGAAACGGGTAGAAGGTGAGGAGGTATGAAGTCAAGGATCGCCGAGATTCTAGGTGGTTTCGCAATTCTCGTTTGGCTTTTGCCGACCTCGCATTTGGCCTTCGGTGGAGAAGCCCCCCGTATCCGGCCCGCAAAGCGCGCTCCCATGCGCCGCGGCAGCGCTTTAGACCATTTCCATCATCCGTTTCACCATTTCTCCGGTTCTGTCAGCAGAGACATTAGTATATCCCAGACGATCCAGCACTCTCCCACGCCCACTCCCCGAGATCAAAAATCTTCCGTCAAGTTGACAAAAAAAACCTATGTCCCCCCACGGTGGATCGAGAGCGCATTCGGTGTTTTGATTCTAGAACCCGGCCATTGGTCCGAGACCGATTTCACTCCGGTTCCCTAAACGAACCCGAGGCATCGACTCGGAGCGATGCGTTTTCCCAAAACAGCCAGCTATCAAGAGATCATACCTTTGGTAAATCTCTCCCTCCACGCCCACTTCAAAAAGCCCTCAAGCACCCCTGATGCTTTCGACTCCTGGTTGCACGGCATGCACGCTTGTTCGGTTACCAAACTAAGCGGCGACCGACCCGGTCTTGCCTAGAAACGAAGTGGTAGTGTTCAGTATCCATCCTTAGGATTGCCTCTAAACGTTCAATTTGTCCATTGTTGCCCATTTTTGTCCCTAAAAAGGAGGAAGGCTACATGGCTTCTCTAGGAAAATCCCATGAAATCAAATAGTTATCTAGTTCCATTGGCTTGGCATGAGCCTTGCCATAGTCAAGTCTTTGCTCTTGAAGACTATGAAATTTTTGGCCAGGCTTTTAGCCATATTTTTAATCTTTTTGTTTGTTTCCACCCCCGGTCATCTAGCCGGCAGGGAAGTCCCTAGGAGTGACTCCCCATTCCCGCGCTTTCCCGATCTTGAGGATTCGGTGGAATTCTGGAAGCTTGTCTTTACCCAGTACAGCTCCTCCGAACTGATATTTTTCGACCCGCTTGATCCAACGACTATCTACAAAGTCCTGGATGCAGGAAGCGCCAGAAGGACTCGTCGGCTGATAAGGAGAGAGCGCAAGAAGATATACTCCGAGCGCGGGATAGACAAAAATAGGGTGAGGGTCCAACGGGGTGTAAAAGAGCAATTTGCATTGGGTCTCGAGCGATCTCGCAGCTACCTGGAACAGATGCAACGGATTTTCCAAGAGGAGGGCCTTCCCATCGAATTGGCCTATCTGCCGCTGGTAGAGTCATCCTTTAATACTCGAGCGCGCTCGCATGCAGGGGCCGTGGGAATTTGGCAGTTTATGCGATCTACGGGCAGACGGTATCTCCGTATCAATCGTCGGGTGGATGAAAGGAGGGATCCTTTGGAATCCACCCGGGCTGCCGCGTGGTTACTCAAAGAAAACTATGAACTCTTCGGCAACTGGCCCCTAGCCATTACTGCCTACAACCACGGCAGGAGCGGAATCTCTCGCGCTATAGCAAAGCTGGCCTCCAAGGATCTAGCAGAGATCATTCGGCGCTACGAGAGCCGTTCCTTTGGCTTTGCCTCAAAAAATTTCTATGCTGAGTTTCTGGCTGCCGTGGAGGTAGCAGAAGGAGCTGAGGAATATTTTCCTGAACTCAAATACCACCGTCCGTTTCGCTTGGAAGAGTTTGAGACCGGAGAGGCCATATCCGTTGCAACCCTGCTGAGGGGAACCGACATTCCCCGTAAGCGCTTTCTGGAATGGAACCCGGCCTTGTCTCCTAGGATTAGGATTATTCCGCGTGGGTATCGAGTGAAGGCTCCTCAAGAAGAATTACCATCGCTGGCTACGGCTTACCGTGAGTTTACGCAGACCCCTATAATGCGTCACCGGGTGACGGCAGGGGAAACACTTTCTGAGATTGCCAGGCGTTATCGGACCTCGGTGCGCAAGATACGAGATCTCAACGGGATACGGCGTGTTCACCTCATTAACATCGGCCAGATACTCAAGGTACCAAGACTGTGACGTGCAAAAAGCTATCAACCTGTCCCGCATCCCATCGGCGCCAAAGCATTTTAGCGTAGGGCGAGGATCCAGCTGACAATAACCACGATTAGCGCCGAGCCACCGAGCATCCATTGAAACTGAGGTGCTGGTGGCCGGGGTAAGAAGACAGCGACGGGAATCCCCAGTACCCCACCGGCCAGGAGCCCGAAGAGGTGAGCCCAGAGGTCAACACGCTGTCCCCCAGTCCCCAACATCGCGAGAAGAGCCAATCCGGCACCTAGGGGTACCCAAGCACGACGCCACGGCACCCCCTTCCGGTGGTGTCTCGCCACGGCAAGCGCGCACAGGATACCGACCGCACCGAAAACAGCTGTTGAGGCCCCCAACGAAACGTGCAGGTATCTATAGAAAACGGCGTTAGCAAGGTTTCCTCCGACCCCTGCAAGCAGTACAAGAGCGCTACCAAGCCCGCCACCCAGCATGCGACTAACAGCGGTCAGGAAAAATGCCCCGGTGGCGGCGTTAGCCAAAATGTGCGGAAGATTACTATGCAGGGTGAGTGCGGTCACCGCACGCCAGTACTCGCCCAGAAGGATCTGCTCAGCATCCGCACTGCCGCGCTCGAACCAATGGGCGCTCGGGTTCGTTTTGATCGTGACGAAGAAAAACACAAGAAGCACCCCTGCAACGGCGATCCCCACAAGCAGGGATGCTGAGCGCAATGGCTCGTCCTTTTCCAGCGGCTGCTCTGGATTTTCGCTTTCGTAGGCCACAAGGACTGCAGTTGCCCGCTTAAACTCTTGAGGTGGAACGCCAAGGATAAAGCCGTGGCTCCCGGGTCGGACACTTGGAGACATGCCCTCAGCAGTTAGGACTAGAGCCCACTCCTCGGCGCGGGCCCGAGTTTGAGCGACACGCAGAGCGATTTCCGACATTTCGCTCATCAGTTGCTTTACCTGAGTTGCGTCTTACCGGTAAGGCGCTAAAAGGAAGAAAAAGGGTTAAGCGTCATCCAAACCATTGGGGACGAATAAAAACCCTGACTTTAAATTCTACCGGATCAACTTTTCCGCAGCGACGTATCCTAGATCCGACCCTATAATCCGCTAGCAACCCCGAAGTAAGTTTTTACATTGACATGGAAGAGGTCGGAATATAATGTTTTGGTTAGCCTACTGTCTGTATAGGAATGTAATTGAGCCACTACAGAAACACAAGCCACCATGTCAGTTTTCTTATTCTTTTGGCCTTTTTCCGAATCTCAGCCCTAAGTGCTGGGGACCTGTCGGTCACCACGACCACTTTTATGGATGCAATGAAGGAAGCTGTGGACAGCTGGGTCACTTGACGATTGCTGCCTTAATATTGATACCGCTTTTTTTACAGATAGCTGACATCTCATCCACGGAGGAAATGATGGAAGAGCCGGAATTAATAGTAAACACGCCGCGCCACATCTCTCGGCGAGATTTTATCAAAGGGATCATTGCTGCGGGGTCAGCGGCCTCCTCGGTCGCCTACCTTTTCCGGGGGGCCGATTTCGTCTTCGCCAGACCGGGTCACCCCGGCGCCGTTGAGCACTTAGTGACACTTACGGTGAACGGTCGTAAACGGAGGGCAGACGTCATGAAGCAGGAAACGCTGGTAATGACGCTTCGCTACAAGCTCGGGCTAACGGGGACCAAGCTCGGGTGCGACCGCGGTGAGTGCGGGAATTGCTCCGTGTTGATTGATGGAGTTCCTCGCTATGCCTGCTCGGTATTGACCTACACCGTGCGCAATTCGAAAATCACTACCATTGAAGGCCTGGCCAGCCCTTCCGGGAGACTCCATCCCGTTCAGGAGGCGTTTATAAAAGAACTTGGACCCCAGTGTGGCTTCTGTACGCCCGGCCAGATCATGTCCACCGTGGGACTTCTCTCGGTCAATCCACGGCCCACGCGGGCTGAGGCAGCTGAAGCACTGTCCGGCAACCTATGCCGTTGCGGCGCTTACGACCACTACCTGAATGCCGTCATGTCGGCTGTAAAAAGGGGGATCTGAGATGGTTCATTATAAGCTGATCGGAAAAGATTTTACTCCCCCCGACCTGGTCGGTAAGGTAACCGGGATGGCCAAGTATGCCGAAGACTTCCGCGTGGAAGGAATGCTCTTCGCCAAGCTCCTCCTGAGCCCCATGCCCCATGCCAAGGTGCGGCGGATCGACACGAGTAGGGCGCTGGCCATGAAGGGTGTGGCCGCCGTTGTGACTGCCGACGACGCGCCCAAAGTTCGCCCCCCGAGGGAACCGATGCTAACCAATGAGCCGCTTTATGCCGGTGAGCCAATATTGGCTGTCGCAGCGGTGGATGAAACAACCGCCGCTGAAGCCCTGGAAAGGATCCGTATTGATTTGCAACCACTTCCGTTCGCTATTGATCCCCTCGATAGCCTTCGGCCAAGAGGACCCAATGCCCGCTCCGATGGCAACGTCGCAAATAGGAAACTCCCCTTGCAAACCATCAAGTGGAAGGCGCGGGATTTTGCTGCGGCAGGCAAGGACAGGCTACCGATGGGCAAGCCATCCGATGAATGGCAGTATGGCAACTTGCAAGACGGTTTCGCGAAGGCCGACTTGATCCTGGAGGAAACCTTCGTTACCCAGGCACTCTCCCATCATACCATGGAGCCCCGCTCAGCACTGGCCTACTGGCAGAATGGCAAACTCTACCTGCACGGATCGAGCCAGAGCGTGTCTTTCGTTGTTCCGCGCGCAGCAAGGTTGCTTGGGATCAAACCTTCCCAACTGGTTTTTATCGGAGAAAATTGCGGCGGTGGTTTTGGGAGCAAAGGCACAGGCTATCCACAGTGGGGCATCCCCGCCTTACTTGCCAAAAAGACCAAGCGCCCCGTCATGCTACGAGTTACGCGGGAGGAAGAGTTTTGCTTTGGGAGATCGCGAGCGGGCTTCCAGGGGTGGGTCAAATTCGGGTTTCGGAAAGATGGCCGGGTCATTGCGCTTGACTTATATATCATCCACAGCAACGGGCCCTACACCGGTTTCTGGGATTATAGAGCCGCAGGCGGCGCCGTCTCGCTTGTCTATCAGCCCGTGGCCATGCGCTGGCGGGGCATCTCGGTATTGACCAACACGCCACCTCGGAGCCCCCAACGGGGCCCAGGCCAAAATCAGATTGCCGCCGCGATCGAGCCTTTCCTGGATAAGGCCGCACGTAAGCTTGGGATCGACCGGGTCGCGATACGCCGGATCAATGCCCCGGGCCATGACGGGAAGATCGGGGGCAAACAGAGACCGATTACAAGCTCTTATCTGCGAGAGGCCCTCGACAAGGGGGCAGCCCGATTCAACTGGCCCAAGAAGACCAGGTTAAGTGGACAGCGCAAGGGAACAAAGGTAACGGGGGTTGGAGTTGGTGTGGCGTTCCATTCGGCTGGACGCAGTGGTTTCGACGGCCTGGTTGTGATCAAACCAGATGGAAAACTCTACATTCACAACGGCCCGGGAAACCTGGGGACCTATTCTTATGCCGGGACCGCGCGAACGGCCGCGGAAACCCTTCGCATGCCATGGGAGCGATGTGAAATCGTCTATGGCAATTCCAGCAGGCATCTGCCCTGGAACCTGGGCCAGTTTGGCAGTAACAGTTCCTTCACGATGACTCGGACGAATTATGTCGCCGCGGTGGACGCGAAAAACAAGCTCCATGAGATCGCCGCTAAGGCATTCGGTGGTAATGCAAACCAGTTCGAAGTCGGCAACGAGCGAGTTTACCTCAAGTCAAATCCTTCAAAGGGTCTCAGCTTCGCCGAGGCGGCTCGCCGCGCTATAGGGTTGGGAGGTAAATACAGCGGCAAAGAACTACCGCCCGGTCTGAATTCGATGACGGTTCGCTCGGCAGAGAGCATTGCGGGCCAGGGGTTAGTGGGGGTAGCCAAGGATACACTCAAGCGTAGGGGCACAGTGCCGGCCTTCTGTGCTACATTCGTGCGGGTCGAGGTTGACGTGGAAACCGGTCGTGTTGAGATCCTGGAGTCCCTGGGAGTGGCGGACTGTGGCACGGTCATTCACCCCAAGAGTCTCAGCAATCAGATCAAAGGAGGAGCGGTCCAGGGATTTGGTCTAGCACTCAAGGAAAAACATATCTTTGACCCGAAGTTTGGTTTATCCGGTACGAAGGGACTCTATACGGCTAAACCGGTAACCTATCTTGACGTGCCCCTCAAAATGCAGTGGGATGCGGTCAACCAACCCGATCCGTACAGCCCGATTGGCTCAAAGGGGATCGGCGAGCCACCTCTGGGATCGGCGGCAGCCGCGGTCGTGTGTGCCGTTTCAGATGCCCTGGGCGGTGTCTATTTCAATCGCATACCCGTGAGCATTGACATGATCCTGAATGCGCTCGAGGGGCAGCCACAATCTTACAAACCCCTCGAAGTCAATGTTTGAAGGGAGACTCAAGCCATGGCTTTAGTTCGAGATACGATGCAGGCGTTTGAGCTATACCAACCATCCAGAATTCCTGACGCCCTGATCCTCTTGGACAGGCACCGGACGGGCGCCTGGGTTATGGCAGGAGGGATGGACAGCCTCGACTGGTTCAAAGACCGTATCAAGCGACCGAAGGCCGTTATTGATCTAAGCCAGATTCAAGAGCTTAAGGGAATCCGCGCACAAGCAAACGGTGTCGAAATCGGATCGATGACAACCTTAACTGAGATCGCCGGGCACCGGATGATTCAGTCCCAGTACGGGTTGTTGGCCCGCTCTGCGGCGAGGGTAGCTACGCCGCAGATCCGTAATCAGGGAACTCTCGGAGGCAACGTAAGCCAGGATACCCGTTGCTGGTATTACAGGAGTGGCATGCCCTGCTATCGTTCCGGGGGAAACACCTGCTACGCGGACACACCGACAGCAATGAACAGAGAACACTGCCTGTTCGAGGCAGACCGTTGTGTGGCCGTGAGTCCTTCTGACACTGGCCCGGCTTTGATTGCCCTGGATGCCAAGTTCGTAATCCGCCACGGGAAAGGTGAGCGGGTCGTGGACGCAGAAGATTACTTCATTGGGCCATCGGTGGATATCACACGGATGACGATTCTTAAGCCTGGGGATCTGCTGACGGCCATCCGCATCCCAAATACGTGGGCGGGAAGCCGCTTCTATTTCGAGAAGGTAAGCGATCGCGAGGCATGGGACTTTCCCATCGTCAATGTCGCTTCAGCCATGCAGGTCAAGGGTGGGGTTATCAAACAAGTGCGTATTGCAGTGGCCGGAGTGGCTGCCCGCCCACTCAGATTGAAGGCCGTGGAGGACAGTGTCCGTGGAGAACCGCTGAGCAAGGCCACTGCGGAGCTGGCCGGAAAGACGGCGATATGGGGCGCCAGACCCTTGAACTACAACCACTTCAAAATACCCCTCTTGAAAAATTTGGTTAAAAGAGCCATCCGGGGGACATAGGTTGCGTCCATGGAATGGTTCCGATGGCAGCAAAATCCCTGGGGCCAAGAAATCCTAAGAGGCCTTTCCTGGGATGTCGTGTGGCTTGCCATTGCTGCTGGCGTGCTGTTTGCCGTACTGCACGCGCTGCTATATTTCTGGCGATGGCAGCCAAGAACTTCCCCGAACGAGGGCGAAACCGAGACCATAGACCTAGAAAGCGGGCCGACACGGGTGCCCGAGCGAGTACCCCGGCATTCCCTTGCATCAAGGCTTGTTCATTGGGTTACGGCCACCTCTGTGCTCGCGCTGCTCTTCACTGGATTTCTTCCTATTTTGGGTTTTAAATTCTCCTGGGTAACGCCTCATTGGATAGCCGGGCTTACGCTCACCGCAGTGATCCTGTTCCACGTGATTCATGCTTCGTTCTGGAAAGGGCTCGGCTTGATGTGGATTAGTTACCAAGATCTCCGAGATGGGTGGTTGACCCTGAAGCAAATCGTGCGGCTGAGCGAGCCGACCCCAGGCAAGCCGGGGAAGAACCCATTCGAGAACAAGCTCTTCCATCATGTTACCAGCATCGTTACATTGGGCGGTATTGTTACGGGCGTGTTGATGATGGCAAAGGTGGATACCCCATTCTGGACACGCGATCCCTACCTTCTAGCTGACACTACCTGGGGAGTGATCTATGTTGTACACGGGGCGGTAAGCGTGGCCTTCATTACATTGATTATGGTCCATTTCTACTTTGCGGTTCGACCTGAAAAGCGCTGGCTTACGTTTTCCATGATTGTGGGTTGGATCCCACGCTACCGCTACGTGAACCACTACGACCTCCAACGCTGGCCAGTTACTCGGCTACCGGACCCGGAACCTACCTCTAATCATAAGGATAGTTAAAACCTGTCGTTCGGGGAGCCCCTCGATGAGCCGTCACGAAAAAGGCATGCTAAAGGAAAGAATCGAAATTATAGAAGAGAGTTACGAGTTCATGCTCGCCTTTGCAGCGCAGGGGCTTTCTGGAGATGAAGAGGGTGATTCGGGAGCACAGATTCGGGACTCCCTCGAACGCTGTAATGCTTCCCTGGAAGGCCTACCCGATCTTCTTTTGGCACTGGTTGATGCAGAAAAGCTGGAGCCGCCCGAACCGTATCGCGCTTTCATCAAGGTCTTGGAACGGGACGATCACAAAGCTCAAACCGCTATCCAACTGGTACTCGCGCAGAGCTCGATCAGCTCCCAGCTGGTGGATAATCTGAATGCCTGGATTCACTTACGTGCGCTGCTGACGGGGCTATTCGTCATCGATGAGATCTTCAAGGACAAGGAACTCCAAAGATAAAAAGAAGCAATTGAGATTAATGAGTGGAGCCTACTTGAGAGATCCCGTATAGAGTTACTCACGCCTCTTCAAGTCCCGATAGGGTGTTCAGCTTGCCATGAGTGAAGATAATGCAAGACTTCGTTCAGCGGCAACACGTCGGCGTATTTTTGATTCATGTCGAAGAGATTGATCGCATGACATGCCTCGTGGCGGTCAAATACGCAGTCCTCCACCACAATCATCCGGAAACGATAGGTGCAGCCGTCGACTACGCTTGCGCGTACACAACCACTGGTGCTCTCACCACAGGTGATAACGGTATCAATGCCCAACTGGTTCAGGTGCCCCACTAGCGGGGTGCCCCAGAAGGCGCTCGGAGATAATTTGCGCAGGACCGCCTCACCCCCAAGAGGCTCTACCTCACCAATAATCTCGAATTTGTGTCTGCGACGTTCCTGAAGCTCTGGGTTTCGTTGGTTGGCGGCATTATCCCGTCTGAAGGACCATTCATCAACACCGGCCCCCGCCAGGCCTGTCATGTGAATAATGGGAATACCCGCCTCGCGAGCCGTTCGGAGCAACGTCTGGATATGCGGGATAGCATTCCATGCCGCGAGCCCGCAGCTACCCGGCCAGGTTTTAATGGCCTCCAATACGGGTTCCGGTTTGTCTCCAAAAACCCACCGGTAAAGGTCAATAAGAAGCAGCGCAGGTTTTTTTCCAAAACCAATCGCCCGAGGCGGTTTCAGAACCACATGCGCCCGGTCCTGTTCGCTAAGAAAACGATCCCACACCCGTTTAGCCATAGCTCGCCTCCTCACTCATACGGTACGGATAAACTGCCCGTTTTTCCTTGCCAGCATCCGATGACCTCTAAGGCTTGCCTACACTGAGTTACATCCCCTCTAAAAGGGCCAGCCGTAATAGCTCCATAGCGTTCAGACTCGCCCGTGTGCGTTCCGGGCGGCCACGCCCAACGCGAGGGTAGAGACGGTTCTTAAAAGTCTTGCCATTCGTCACCGAGATAAAAGTCTTCCCGCTGGCCAGGTTCTGCGCCGGGTCTTCAGAGTCTGCCTCAGCATGCAATGCCAGGCCGTAGTCACTTTTGGTCTGAAGTCGGATAGCCCAAGCAAGTTCATCGGTTAGTTTCGTGGGGTCTTGGAACAGTTCCTCTAGGTGACGGGGTTGACGTGAAAGGGCCAGGAGACGGCACATGGACGCTTTATTTGTTGCTACCATCGCCTCCGCCACCTGTTCCGGGCCGGCTTGTTGCAGTTGTTCCGTCACCAGACCTCCGGTCTGGTCCTCAAAAACTGCTACCGTCTTCTTTTTTTCCCGTAATAATTGGCCGACGACATCCTCCATGGTTTCTTCGTCAGTTGCAAAAACATGGCGTCCGAGAAGCTCCCGAATCTTGACTTCAACAGGCTCAATCAACCTCATGGCTTCTTCTTTACTGGCCGCCTTGGCAGTGATACGGACGACAACCTGTCCTGTTTGAGCCAGCACGCCGACAGTGGGATTTGATGAGTTGGCGATGAGGTAACCAATCCGGTCATCCACACCACTTTCACCAACACCGGCTACTTTTAGCACCTTGGAGGTGATGACCTCAGTGAGGTTAAACTTTTTCTGCAGATAGGGGATGACTTCGTGAGCAAAGAGCCATTTCAGCTCATGCGGTACTCCCGGCAGGGCAAAGACAACACCACGGGGATCCTCTACGATAAAAGAAGGGGCAGTCCCGTTAGGATTTTCAACGGGGATCGCCCCTCTTGGTATATAGGCCTGCCGATCATTGTTGGGGGTCATAGCCCTTCCATGGCGGCGAAACCGTTGCTCCATCTGTTCCAAGAGTTCTGGATCCAGAAGTAATTTTCGGTGCGTGATCTCGGCCACGACTTCTCGTGTCAGGTCATCCTGCGTGGGGCCAAGTCCGCCGCTCGTAATGACGACATCCGAACGGTCCAAGGCCTGTGCTAGAACCTCCCTCATACGCCCCGGATTGTCTCCAACGATCGTTTTATAAAATAGGTTGACGCCGACCGCAGTTAGCCGCTGGGCCATCCATGCGGAATTGGTATCTACGATCTGACCCAAGAGCAGCTCAGATCCTATGGCAACGATTTCTGCGTTCGCCACTTCGTAAGTTCCTAGACTGATTATCGTTCCACCTTGATCAACCTAGCCAACGGAAACTCAGGTTAACAGCTGTAACCCAACCCGTGGCCCGCCGAGTCCACGAGGGATGATTAACTCTACCGACCCGATGGGGCAACCCGAGATTGCGCTGCACTGAAGCATTCCTTCAACGCACGCAGCTCCAGCACCTGGTCTTGAAGACGGCTGAGGGATTCCCTTGCTAAATGAATCTCGTTAAGCAACACATCGAGTTCACTGTTACTGACCCCTTTTAGGGACTCACGAAGCTTTCCCTGAAGTCCAAATACGACATTCAGGTTGCCTACGTTCCCATTCTCAGAGAACTTGGCATCTATTTGCTGATAGCTACGACTGATTTCATCGAGATGTTTTTTTAGGCTCTCCACGAGCGCCTCCTTTTCATTGTCTCGCCGCCACCGTTTCGCCGACTATTTCCGAAGGGCTACCGTAGGCAACCTACCGGCTCGTTCTTAGTCTTTCGCTCCCCCAATGGAACGTCTTTTATCCACCGCATGCTCCCGCAACTCTATGATTTGTGAAAATGGCTGAGGATTATTAAATTGAGAAAAAAAGCCTCGCAATCCCAGCTTAAAGATGATGACTGTGACTGTAGCCGCGACGGGTTCAAACTCCCGCGGTAGAGTTAAAGATTCCCTCACTGCCGGAACGATGCTCCGGAGAATCTTGTGATTAATCCCGTTGGCAATAAGAAAAGCCTGTTTGCGAATCAATCCCTTTCGGAGCCCCTCTTTATGCTCAATCAGGAAGCGGATACCTTGTCGTTTCAGCCCTTCGTGGATGATCTCCAATCCGTTCATCCATTCACTCAAGGCCGGTGGCCAAGGCCAAGCGTGGTAGCCCTCCTTCGCCTTGTAAGCCCCTTGAAAAGCGGAAAGATAACTCATAATTCCAGCCGCACCCGTGGGGAGGTTGCCGGCAACCAACTGCAGCCCCAGCGTTGAGTAAAGCTCATTAATGGGCTTCTCATGAAGCCTCATTGCGTCCTCGATCAATAGGTCTAAATTTAGCTCTGCCATGGTCACCTCTCTTTCTCTAGAAAATGCTCACCTGCATTTCCAGAGGTGAAGTCGACTTTTAAATACCGGGATACGAGTATCAATAGCACACTGCATCCCGTGCTACGCTCCTCCCCACCAAAGGATGCTCACCAGGTCCCGGTCCCCAGTAACCTCTACTCATAATAAGGCTGCTTCTATAACACCATTGCCTTTTTTGTCAATACGGAGCTGACTCTCCGTTAAAGAGAGTGGTGCTCCAGTTAGGCGCAGGCCGTTGGAGAGCTCATCCGAAGGGGACGGGAGGGTGGCCGTCGAGGCACAGACTTATTGACTCAGGCCGGAAGGTTTTCTCCTGAGGAACCACTCTTTGTACGATAGAGCCTACGGAGCTGCAATGGGAGCGTTTTGACGCCAACCATCGGAGGAGGGAGCCCCCCCATGGGGTTCAAGACGGCTTTTTATTATCTTAACCACGGGGTTTACTAATGATTTAACAGGACCAGATCGACGATTGGGTGCCTTTTTATGCTTGGTCTGATAAGCATTATGCACTGGAAAAGGGCAGGAGAATGCCGTTTAACGTTAAACCCAACGGTCTCACACTTCGGGCCACCACTGCTGAAAAGTTGATACCCAGAGGCTTTACAACCTGGGGAAGAGGTATATTGCTTAAACTCATGATACAGGTCGTCCTTGGCCTCTTGGTGGCCATGGGACCCTCCTTGGCCCGTGGAGCGGATGAACAACCGCTCTTGACCGCTACCAAGCACGACGACCTTAAGACCGTAAAGAACCTGCTGCAGGCCGGTGTCAATCCCGACGTTCATGACGCAGCCCATAACACAGCTCTCATCTTTGCCTGTCGAGACGGTCACCTCGAAATCGTAGAAGCACTGATCCACAGTGGTGCGACAGTAAACTGGGTTGATGGGGAAGGCGTCACACCGTTAATTCTCGCTTCCTTTAGGGGGCACGTGGCCATCGCTAAATTCCTTCTGGACCATGGGGCTGATCGAACGATCAAGGACCAATGGGGCCGCACAGCGCTTGACTACGCTCTGCGTCGAGGAGCGGAAGATGAGATTAGCAGATTGCTGCAGAAGTAAACGCCAGCTTCCGGGCCAAGAATCGCTTCATCTCGTCCCTTGGAGATGGGACATGCGGACCCAAGGGACTGGTCACATCGGTCCCGGACCAGTTAATAGATAACTCACAATATTATTCCGAGTGGCACAGCGGCAAAACTCCTAAACTCACCCGACAAAAACCCGGGTACGGCCCGTGGGTGCCGTGTCGTAAGGAAATAAGGGACAATTTGATAACGATTGGCCACATTTGGCCACCAAACCATGAGCCCAGGTCATACCTTAACCAGCTCCCAAACCACAAATATGCTTTGGGATTTCACGCCCTTCCAGGCAGTTGAAAGAACTCTTTGGCGCTTGGCATAACACTTGCTCCAAAGAATAGAAACAATTGTTCAGAAGGGAGTATCTTATGAGAATGCTGATCGCCTTTGTCTTTGGTAAGCTACGTGTCAACAACATGGAATTCCGCGCGGCAATCTGTAAACAGTGCGGGACGAAAGTTTATCCAATCAGTTCCCTCAAGGCTCATCTAGAGTACCATGAGAGTAGAAAACGAGCCCTTGAACAAGCGTATAGATCTATTGGTATTCAGTAAACGGGCCACGCCTTATCTGGGATTAAAACCGGCTAGTCACCGGCGCCACTGGTTCTAACGCTAGCAAGGACGTCCGCTCAAGCGCATCTTGGTTTTTCTCTCCGCACGTCTAAGAAGGGGCTCCGTGTCGCTATCGACGGTCCTCCTACCCTTGACCCCTAACGACCAACTCCTGGTGTTTACGTGTGTTTCCTCGTTACGAAGGTTTGCTCAGTTTGACAGCATAAGACTTTAGCGGATAGTTTCTAACAGGATTTTCCATCCGGGGGTTTGCCCTGCTCCTTGACGGCCACCTGAAGTTTTAGAACTCCCGCCAGAGGTTGGTTCAAAGGGGTGATCGGGAAGTGCCCCGTGGAATAATTTTAACCCAGGGTATATAAACTCGCTCAGGAGGTATAAACACCATGGCGCATTCTGATCTGCACGACCATCTCAAAACACTCGAGGCTTCCGGTTATCTCCGCCGTATTCAGAGAGTGATCAATAAAGATACCGAGCTGCATCCGCTCGTCCGCTGGCAATATCGTGGCGGTATTCTTGAAGAAGACCGTAAGGCCTGGCTGTTCGAGAACGTCACCGATTCAAAGGGGCGGCGCTTCAATTTTCCGGTGGTTGTCGGCGCGCTTGCAGGAAACCGGGCTATCTATTTTCTCGGGATGGGCTGCAAGACCGCTGAAGAAATGGACGAGAAATGGAGGCGCGCCCTTTCACAACCGATTCCGCCTGTCTTAGTGAAGGAGGCGATCTGCCAGGAAGAAATGCATTCGGGTGACGAGTTGCAGCGCGAAGGATTGGGATTGGAAGAATTTCCCGTGCCCATCTCAACACCCGGCTTCGATAACGGGCCCTACACGACGTGCTCCCATTGGATTACCAAAGATCCGGAGACCGGTATCCAGAACATTGGAAACTACAGGGGACAGATCAAGGCTCGCACGCGCATCGGGGTCTTTCCTTCCGGGCTAGGCCAGGATATCTATGTTCACTGGAAAAATGCGCAAGCGAGAGGCGAACCACTCCCAGCGGCGCTGGTGATAGGCGCGCCACCCGTCGTTTCCTACGTCGCAGTACAAAAAATCCCGTATGGATCAGACGAAATAGCGATTGCAGGCGCGTTGGCAGGCGAACCTATTCCGGTAGTCAAATGCAAGACCGTAGATCTTGTTGTGCCCGCCGAATCCGAAATCGTGGTTGAAGGATTCTTAAACACAGAGTGGATCGAACCGGAGGGGCCTTTCGGCGAGTCCCACGGATATATGCATCCTCGACAGCTAAATCCGTTCATGGAGGTGACGGCGATTACCCATCGCAAAGATGCCATCTATGTCTCATGGCTCAGCCAGCTCACGCCGAGTGAGTCCTCCGTCATTCGAAAAATCGGCTACGATCGCCTGATGCTGGTGCACCTGCGTGACCAGTGCCGCATCCAGAGTGTGCTACGTGTGGAAATGCACGAGCCACTGACGAATACCTACAAACTCGTAATCATCCAGATGCGACGGCCAAGCGAAGCGGAGGTGTGGCGCGCGCTGCATGCGGCGTGTTCACTCCATCCCGGTGTCGGGAAAATCGTCGTAGCGGTGGACGAAGATATTGACCCCTCGAACGAGGCGGCCGTGTTCTGGGCCATGTGTTACCGGATGAAACCGCACCGAGATGTCCACATCGTCGGCGGTATGGAAAAAGGCCATGCGCCACCGTTTCTCTACAACGACGATGTCCGGGGTACAGATGTAGTTTCGTACCATCTGCCTGCCGACGAATCGGCGATGCTGTGCAACGCGATTCAGAAAGAACCGTTTCCACCGATCTCCCTGCCAAAACGCGAGTATATGGAACACGCACGGGAGCTATGGGAAGAGCTCGGCCTGCCAAAACTGAAGCCAGAGATGCCATGGTTCGGATATTCGCTCGGTCAGTGGGATGAAGAACTGGACAAAGAAGCACAGTTAGCCGTAGAGGGACGCCATTACGAGACAGGTGAGAAGCTGGCAAAACGCAGAGTGAAGGCGTGAGGCATGGTATGATGGGAGCTACGCGTATTCCAGTCTGAATCCTTACGAGGGATCGGCTGGGGCATGGCTTCACCAGAAAATTTTTCCGCACACCCATGTCGGATGGCGGGTATGGTCTCGCGTCACCGGCCTGGAGCTTTTGGAGCTCGGTGTCGAAATTCCGGCTGTGGATCCCTAAATGATCCAGCCTGAAACCCTGCTGCCTCTTCTACCGTTTAAGCTAACCGGTTACGTTCCTGGAAACGCCTCCTTCCCCACCGTTCCCCCCCTTGGTGATGGTAGCGCGTTGAACTGGATCTCCGTATCGTTGTAGCTGAAGAGATGGAAATGCTTCCCCAACTCGTTGCTCTTATCGCATCCATATTCTTTGCCGGCAATTTTATTACGGCACGGAGAGGGTTGCAGTACTCCAACTCTATCACCGTAACTCTGGTAGCACAGATAGTGCATACGGTTGCCCTGTGGCCGGTGGTTTTTCTGACCGAGGGGATTCCAGACGTCGAGCCCGTGGCAATCCTCTTATTCATTGTCGTAGGGATACTGATGGCGGTCATTCGGTTGCTGAGCTTCACCGGCGTAGAAAAAATTGGCGCTGCCCGCGCCGGCGCTCTGAGATCGACCTTCCCGTTATTCAGCGTGCTCGTTGCAATAGCCTTTCTCGGTGAAGAGGCTTCCATCCCGATCCTTGGAGGGACAGCTCTGATCGTTATGGGGATCATTCTTACCTCCTGGCAGCCGACCATTAGGCCGCCATCTTTTCGCTGGTGGCATGTCTCGGTCTCTTTGATCGCGGCGCTCCTGGCAGGCGTTGTTCATCCGATCAGGCGATATGCGCTGGAATTATCAAATTATCCTGTTTTCCTTGCTGCCCTTGTAGGCATCGTTTCTCTCTTTACGCTGTCGGGCTGGCTGGCATTTCAGAGTACGACTCAGAGGCCCATTTGGAACAGGCGAGCCATCAAGTCCTTTATCGTAGCCGGCCTGTTTCAAACGATAGGATTCTTGTTAATCAATATTGCCCTTAGCATTGGACCCGTCGTTCACGTCATACCCATTGTAGCTGCGTTTCCGCTGTGGGTCTTGCTGGGAACACGAATCCTTTTACGCGATATCGAGCGTATTGGTATTCGAACCGTCATAGGGACCTTCATGGTTGTCGCCGGGACCACAGCGGTTTTGATTGGGTGACTTGTTCCGACTCTTTTTGCTCCCTTGGTTTCAACTTTCTTCCGACAGAGATAATAAACAAACGCCATGACCCTCCAGCCCGCCACCAAGGCTCAAGGTTTCGAACTCCTCCAGCGTCAGGGTGAAACAAGCAAGTTCTTGCTTCCAGCTGGATTTTCTGGCATTAGGCGAAGAGATAAATGACGGGTCTGTTAGAACCCTTCACCGCCGTTCCCAAGGGTTCAACAAGACATTGAGTAAGGAGGCAAAGTTCATGGAAGAAACCGGGAGTAAGCTCTTAGAAGTTCTGACAACATACGGCCTGAGCGTGCTTGCAGCGGCTGCCATTTTCATCGTGGGAAAATGGATAGCCGGCGTGTTCGCCCGATTGATCGAGCGTGGCCTGGCCAAAACCCAGACCGACCCAACACTAGCGAAATTCGTAAAGAACTTTAGCTACATTGCGATGATGACTTTCGTTATCATCGCGGCGGTCAGCAAGCTAGGTGTGCAGACCACTTCCTTCATCGCTGTGATCGGTGCCGCCGGTCTGGCCGTCGGCCTGGCACTCCAGGGCGCACTCTCCAACTTTGCTGCCGGGGTGCTGATTATCCTTTTCCGCCCGTTTAAGGTGGGTGACTTTATTCAGGCCGGCGGGACGATGGGAACCGTACTGGAAACACAAATCTTCAACACCGTCCTTGCTCACCCCGACAATCGGAAACAGTTTGTACCCAACGCACAGATTTTGGGTGGGGTCATTACCAATTTTTCAGCAGTCGAGAGTCGGAGGGTGGACCTTGTCGTCGGCATCTCGTACGAGGATGACCTGGTCAAGGCAAAACAGGTCCTTGAAAGGGTGGTGACGGAGCAGACCGGAGTACTCAAGGAGCCGGTGCCACAGGTCGCCGTTTCGGAGCTTGGGAACAGCAGTGTGGACTTCGTGGTCCGTCCCTGGGTTAAGCCGGAGGATTACTGGGACGTACGGTTCAAATTGACCGAGCACATTAAGCTAGCGTTGGACGAGCAGGGGATCACGATCCCATACCCACAGCGGACATTACACATCAAGACCGGCACCTTGCCCGAAGGCGCCGATGGCGACGGCCGTACCGGTTAAGCAGCGCTTGCTCATGAAGGTCCGCTTGCGTTCTTTTCCCGGCACCTGGTTTTGTCCAACGGACCTACGTTTTTTCCGCACATTGACAAACCCTTGGGTGGTTCTTTAAGATCCGATTCTGAAAGCGAGGGGAGGGAACAACCAGACCTCCCCCATAAAGATCTCGCAGGGAGGATACCATGGCCCATAAGACAAATGTTTGGAACTCCACCGAGTTTTCACGTCACAGGAGACGTGTTTTGCTTGCGAAGGAACCTGACTTGATGATCGCCCTGAACTGCTATCAGCCGGGAGCGCAAAACGAACTGCACTATCACGAGGGTACCAGCCAAAGTTTTCTGGTTCTCAAAGGAGCCTGCACGGTTCGTACCATGAAGGATGGTGTGCTTAGCGAACATACTTGCAGTCAGGGCGACAGCATACTGATCCCCGGTGGGGAGTACTACCAGATGCACAATGAGACGGACGAGCCGGTCGTGCTCTACCAGGTAAAAAAACCCGCGGATCGCATTGTTGTCTATGGAAAGGAAAAGATGAGCAACAAGGATTACTTTACCAAGGAACGCGAGGAAAAAAAGGTGCTTTAAACAACACTTGGCGCAACAGAGCGGAAACCGGTGGTTGTTCGGGACGTCAGCCAAGTAAAGGGGCAGGGCACGGAACTGGAGTGCTCAGAGGGGTTTTTGATAGGTTTAAAAATAGGGCACCCAGGACTCTAGTCGTAAATTTTTACTTCCAGAGTTGGCAGGAGACTTACCATGAGGAGAGAATATGACGGGAGAAAGCCTTGTAGGCGACATGAAGTTCCGAATCCGGCACACGATGCTGCCGGTAAGTGATCTTGAGCGTACCATGGATTTCTACACGCGGCTTCTCGGCATGGACATCATGCGCCTACGCGATCAACCGGAACAGAAGATACGGGTGGGTTATCTGGGCTATGGCAGCGAGGATGACGGACCGGGGCTTGAGCTGATCCAGACCGGCGGAGCAAGTGAACACGCGCCCATGCCGGCTTGGCCGGGACACGTGGCCATCATGGTCTCAAACCTTTACAGGCTGTGCGAGGCATTGAAGGCGGAGGGAGTAACGTTTATTCGGGAGCCCCAACCCAACCGGCCTGGTAGCCCGGATTTCGTTGCAATTATTCAGGACCCCGACGGGTACACCATCGAGCTGAATGAGCGCCACACCTTAACCGGCCCACCCCTGAGACGGATATAAGAAGTCCTTTCAAACCATAGGGCAGATGGCTTTTTTTTCAGATCCGACACGCTTCTCGGCTTTTCCGTTGCTGAAAGCCAATATCTGCGGTGTTGGCGGTTTTCCCTTGAGGCGGCCTGCGGTTATCGATTTTCCGTGTGTCTTTTGAATACTTGCCAACCACCACGCCATTCGCAATCGCACTCTTTGCAATGCCACTCGGCCAAGCCCTCCCAGTCCTCACGGCTGGAAAGTATCGCCCGGCCCTCCTTCAACGCCTTTACAGCTTTGGGACCGGATAAGCCATGAACTATGGGTAGGATTTCGCAAGACCCACAGTGTGGGCATCGTCTTTTCTTTTTCACTCTCGTCACCTATCACCCTCGCCCGAGGCCGGCTACTAGATCAATAGCATTCAATCAAAGGAGAAGAAAATCGGCAACGTCAACCGATGGACAAGTCGATCTGTTGTGGTACCGTAAAACCTGTGGCATGAAACTGGAAACGCCGGAGATAGTCACATTCTATTCGGCAACAACCAAGTTAAGGAGGTTAGAAGATGAGCGCCGATTTTGTCACCAGCCAAGAGATTATTATTGAAGCGCGGAAGAACGTAAACCAAAATGTCTGGGACTACATAACCGGCGGTGCCGAGTCGGAAACCAGCATGCGCCGGAACCGCCACAGCCTGGATAGTCTGGCCTTTCGTCCGCGGGTCCTCGTGGACGTATCAAAAGTCGACACGTCCACGACGTTTCTCGGACATAAACTCAGAATCCCGGTGATGCTGGCTCCCATTGGCTCGCTCCAGATGCTGGTCCCCGAGGGTGGTGTGGCGGTGGCCAGGGCCGCAGCGGAATTTGGCACTATAAACTTTTTGAGTACCGTCGCTCAGCCCAGCCTGGAGGAGGTGGCAGCAAGTAGTCAAGCCCCGAAAATCTTCCAGCTTTACGTGCAAGGAGATCTAAAGTGGGTAGAGGAGTTGCTCGGGCGTGTAAAAAAAGCCGGTTATGTGGCGCTCTGCCTGACAGTGGATACAGCCGACTATGGCAGGCGGGAGCGCCAGATGATGGACCGCTGGCTCCCCCCAAGCCGCCGTGACCGTCCTGAACGTTATCGACATAGAGCGGCGCTTACCTGGGATACCATGGACGCCATCAAGACGATAGGTGGGCTCCCTTTTATTCTAAAAGGGGTAGCGACTGCCAAGGATGCCGCAACTGCCGTCGAGCATGGAGTAGACGTTATCTATGTTTCCAATCACGGGGGGCGTCAACTAGACCACAACCGGGCCACGATCGATATGCTTCCGGAGATCGTTGCCGCCGTGGGTGGTAAGGCAGAGATCGTGATGGATGGCGGCATCCTGCGCGGTACTGATGTCTTGAAGGCGATCGCGCTTGGAGCCAGAGCCGTTGCCATCGGCAAGCTCCAGGGATGGGGATTAACAGCGGCTGGACAGGCAGGGCTCCTCAGAGTTCTTCAGCTTCTCCAAGAGGAGATCACCACGACCATGGGCCTACTCGGGGTGACCCGTGTCGACCAGCTCAGCCCATCCGATGTTTGCAAGGCGGAAGCCGTGACCCCATCTCACGAGATGGGAGCCTTTGTCAATATTCCGGGTGGAAGGGTGACCTAGATTACAGCAACTTCCGCAGTTCCAGTTTGGACCCCGTCATTCAGGCGCGTTGAGGCCTCCGAAGATCCGATCTTTTTTTTGGTTTCGACTCTCCTGAATTGGAAGGTTTTACGGGGTTGGCGGGACTAGTCTTGCATTAACATTAGGGATCTGATGAGACACATAACGTGACTAAACAGGTCTGGAAACACAGGCACCCTGGGTCGGGTCGGTACCGCTCCTTAGCCCATCCGAAAGGCCGGCAGGTAGACCCCGAAGTGCTGGAAGAAATACGTTTCTTGTTGGGCGAACGGCCTCGACGACGCGACCTCTTGGTCGAACACCTGCATCTTATACAGGACCGTTACCACTGCCTTTCGGGACCGCATCTGGCGGCTCTGGCAGCGGAGATGCGCATGGCGCTGTCTGAGGTCTTCGAGGTCGCAACGTTCTATGCCCATTTTGATATCGTCAAGGAAGGCGAGGCTCCACCGCCCAAAATCACGGTGCGAGTGTGCGACAGTCTCACTTGCGCGATGATGGGGGCACAAAATCTTCTCGCCAACCTGTCCAAGAGAATGGGTCGTGACGTACGAGTCGTTCGCGCACCTTGTATGGGCGGCTGTGATCGTGCCCCCGTCGCCCTTGTCGGCCATCGCTTTGTGGAGCAGGCGAGCCTAGACAAAGTAGCGAGGACAGTCGAAATCGGTGACTTTGAACCCGAGATCCCTGAAACCCTTGGTTACGATGCCTATGCATTAGCCGGCGGTTATCAACACCTCCGGGAGTGCCTCGACGGCAAAAGAAACGCTGATAACGTTGTTAGCATCATCGAGGACTCGGGGCTGCGGGGTCTCGGTGGCGCCGGTTTCCTTACCGGCAGAAAATGGCGCATCGTACGCAGCTATGCCGGCCCTCGACTGATGGCCGTCAATGCGGACGAGGGGGAGCCCGGCACCTTCAAGGACCGTGCCCTGATGGAGAGCAACCCCCATCGGTTTCTTGAGGGCACGTTAATCGCTGCATGGGCCGTCCAAGCCAAGTCAGTTTACATCTATCTGCGCGATGAGTACCCGTCCGTACGCGAAATCCTGCTGCGGGAGATCCCCAAAGTGGAAGCCGCGGGTCTTGCCCCCCGGACAAAAATCTTTCTGCGCCGCGGGGCGGGGGGCTATATCTGCGGTGAAGAATCGGCAATGCTAGAGAGCATCGAGGGTAAGCGCGGTTTGCCCCGTCACCGGCCGCCTTACGTCGCTGAGGTTGGATTATTCGGTCGGCCCACGCTCGTGCAGAACGTGGAGACCCTGTACTGGGTTCCAGACATCATCCGAAAGGGACCGGAATGGTTCGCAGGCCATGGTCGCAATGGCGGTCAGGGTCTTCGCAATTACTCGGTCTCCGGTAGAGTGAAAAAACCTGGCGTCAAGCTCGCGCCAGCCGGAATCACGGTGCACGAGTTGATAGATGAGTATTGTGGCGGCATGCAGGATGGTCATAGCTTCAAGGGCTATCTTCCAGGCGGCGCTTCGGGGGGGATCTTACCCGCCAGCATGGCTCACCTGCCGCTCGAGTTCGGATCGCTGGAGAAGCACGGTTGTTTTGTCGGCTCCCATGCAGTGGTGATTTTGAGCGACAAGGATAATGTGAAGGATGCGGCCCTCAACCTGATGCGCTTCTTTGAGGACGAGAGCTGTGGCCAATGTACACCTTGCCGTGTCGGCACCGAAAAAGCAGTAAAACTCATGGAGCGATCTTCCTGGGATGAGCTGTTGCTACAGGAATTGAGCTGCGCCATGGCGGATGGCTCTATTTGCGGTCTGGGACAGAGCGCTTCCAATTCGCTACGTTGCCTGTTCAAGCACTTCCGCAAGGAGCTGTCATGAGCGACCCAATCCACTTCACGCTGGACGGCCGAGAAGTGGAGGCCCAGTTTGGCGAAACCATCTGGGAGGTGGCCCGACGTCACGGGACGGTCATTCCGCATCTGTGCTATGCGCCTGAGCCCGGATACCGCCCTGACGGCAATTGCCGCGCCTGCATGGTGGAGGTCGAGGGCGAGCGGGTGCTCGCCGCAGCATGCATTCGCAGGCCTACTGCCGGCATGAACGTGATCACGGACAACGAACGCGCAAAGACCACGCGCCGCTTGGTGATGGAGCTTTTGATGGCCGATCAGCCGAAGCGGGAATTGGCCCACGACCAGAACTCGCGCCTGTGGCAGTGGGCCGGCAGCATGGGCGTCACCAACAGCCGTTTTCCTGGCCGCGAGCCACGGGTAGCTGATTCGAGTCATACGGCCATGCGCGTCCAGCTGGACGCGTGTATCCACTGTAACTTGTGCGTGCGCGCCTGTCGTGAGGTACAGGTGAACGATGTAATCGGCATGGCCTATCGTGGCCACCGTTCCAAGATTGTCTTCGACTTCGACGATCCCATGGGCGAAAGCACCTGCGTGGCCTGCGGCGAATGCGTACAGGCCTGCCCCACCGGTGCACTCATGGAGGCCTCGTTGGTTGACGATAAGGGTATCGGCAAGACCGATCCGCTCACCGAGGTAGCAAGCGTTTGCCCCTATTGCGGCGTGGGTTGCCAGATCACCTACCAGCTCAAGGACAATGCCATCGTTGCGGTGCAGGGTCGAAACGGTCCTGCCAACCGAAACCGGCTGTGCGTCAAGGGTCGATTTGGCTTCGACTATGTCCATCACCCGGACCGTCTGACCAGCCCGCTCATTCGTCGCGAGGACGTACCCAAGGTCGCCGACGGGGAAGTGGACCCCACCAATCCTTACAGCCATTTCCGCGAGGCGAGCTGGGAAGAGGCCCTCGATGCCGCTGCTGCCGGACTCAAGAAGATCCGAGACCGTGACGGCGGCCAGGCATTGGCCGGCTTTGGATCAGCGAAGGGCTCAAACGAGGATGCGTACCTGGTGCAGAAGCTCGTGCGCGCCGGTTTCGGCACCAACAACGTGGATCACTGCACGAGACTGTGTCATGCGTCCTCCGTGGCAGCGCTGATGGAGGGGATCGGCTCGGGTGCCGTAACCGCGCCGTTCACCGCCTGTGAGCAGTCGGATGTGATCGTCGTCATCGGTTCCAACTCCACCGAAAACCACCCGGTCGCGGCCACCTTCTTCAAGCAGGCTGCCAAGAATGGAAAGACGCTCATCGTGATGGATCCACGCGGGCAGGCCTTGAAACGGCACTCCACTCACATGCTGCAGTTCAGGGCGGGCACTGATGTGGCGCTGCTCAACGCCATGCTCAACGTGATCGTAACGGAAGAACTCTACAACCGACGGTACGTGGAGGCGAATACGGAGGGCTTCGAAAACTTCAAGCGGCACATTGAAGACTTCACACCCGAGGCCATGGCTGAAATCTGCGGTATCGACGCGGAGAAGATCCGCACCGTGGCCCGCACCTATGCCCTCGCGGAGGCCGGCATCATCTTCTGGGGCATGGGCGTCTCACAACACGTTTACGGCACCGACAACGCCCGCTGCTTGATTGCACTCTCTCTGATCACCGGGCAGGTAGGCCGGCCCGGCACTGGCCTGCACCCCCTTCGCGGCCAGAACAATGTTCAGGGGGCCTCCGACGCAGGGCTGATCCCCATGGTCTATCCCGACTACCAGTCGGTCGAGGCGGCGAATATCAAAAAACACTTCGAAGATGTGTGGGGCACCACACTCGATCCCAAGAAGGGTCTTACCGTGGTCGAGATCATGGACGCCGTACACGCCGATCAGATCAAGGGCATGTACATTATGGGGGAGAACCCGGCGATGTCGGACCCGGACGTGCGGCACGCCCGTGAGGCGCTTGCCAAACTGGAGCATCTGGTGGTGCAGGACATCTTTTTAACCGAGACCGCGTTTCATGCCGATGTGGTGCTACCGGCCTCTGCGTGGCCGGAGAAAGCCGGCACCGTCACCAACTCCAACCGCCAGGTACAGATGGGCCGAGTCGCACTTAAGATCCCGGGTGAGGCGCGCCAGGACTGGTGGATCATCCAAGAACTCGCACGCCGAATGGGTCTAAACTGGAGTTATGAGAGCCCGAGTGATGTGTTTGCGGAGATGGCCCAGGTCATGCCGTCGCTTAGCCATATCACCTGGGATCGGCTGGAGCGCGAGAGCTCGATCACCTACCCGTGTAGCGGGCCGACCCGGCCCGGCCAGGACATCGTCTTCGGTAACGGCTTCCCAACCGCAAATGGACGCGGTAAGTTGGTGCCCGCCGGCATAATCCCGCCGGACGAGCAGCCGGACGAGAAGTATCCGATGATCCTCACAACCGGCCGCCAGCTTGAGCACTGGCATACCGGGGCGATTACGCGACGGGCGAGGGTGCTGGACAAGATTGAGCCCGAGGCCGTCGCCAGCCTGTGTTCCAAGGAATTGAGGCGATTAGGAGTTTCGCCCGGCGAACCCGTTCGGGTAACTACCCGCCGCGGAGTTATCGAGCTCAAATCCCGTATGGATGCTGCCATCCCCGAGGGCTGCGTCTTCATCCCCTTCTGTTACGCGGAGGCGGCGGCTAACGTACTGACCAACCCGGCACTCGACCCCGTCGGCAAGATTCCCGAGTTCAAGTTCTGTGCCGCCCGTGTGGAAAAAGCAGATAGGACCATAGCGGCAAAACAAGAAATGTCGCAAGATAGCTTACAGAAATAATGGAGAACCCTATCCGTTTCATCGACTGCCGTCATCAGCCTCACTACTGTCTTCTCATTTCTACTTCATCCTGGCAGAGATAGGAGGGATCATGTTTCCGCACTTAAAAAACTTCAATCTGAAAGAGTGGATCGAAGAAAACCGGCAGGACTGGGGGCAACGGAGAAGAATATGGGAAGACTCAGACTTTATCGCATTTGTCACTCGCGGGCCGAATAGCCGTAGCGACTTCCACATCGATCCCGGTGATGAGATCTTCTACCAGCTTGAGGGGGAACTGAACCTTCATTACATCACCAAAGAAGGAAAACGGGATCTTGCTGTGATCAAAGCGGGAGAACTCTTCCTCCTACCGGCCAACGTCCCTCACTCCCCAAGGAGAGGAGAAGGCTCCTGGAGCTTCGTTGTTGAAAGAAAGCGACGCCCCGAAGAGCAGGACCGGTTTGTCTGGTACTGTGAGAAGTGCAATGGGCAGATCTACGAAACGTCCCTGAGCTTTAATGATCCCTCCGACGCGGTCAAGCAAGCCTATGACGTCCTTAAAGCCGACGGAAAGCTTCGGACCTGTTCTCGGTGCGGAACCCGGCTGGTTGTATAACCGGCTCCTCTCCGCCTACGAGCAGACGCTGAACTCACCAATACAAAAGGGGAGTTGTTGATGGTCAAAAAAAAGGAGAATGTCCTCGTTTTCCTTGCAATTTTCACTGACAAATGGCCAATGAGAAGAAGATCGTTATAATTGCGGGGCCGAACGGAGCGGGAAAGACTACTTTCGCCCTCGAGTTCTTGCCGCGCGAGGCGGACTGCCCTGACTTTATCAACGTGGACCTGATTGCCGCAGGGCTTTCTCCCTTTGACCCGGACCAAGCTGCTATAAGAGCGGGTCGGCTAATGCTGGCGGAAATCAAGCGGCGTACTCGTGAGGGAAAGAGTTTTGCCTTTGAAACCACATTAAGCGGGCGCCGTTACTCACGAATGATCCCTCGCTGGCGTGCGGCGAGGTATCACGTCAAACTGATATTTCTCAACCTGCCCACACCTGACCTAGCTCTAGCCCGTGTGGCTGCGAGGGTGGCACAAGGGGGCCACAATGTGCCAGAGTCCGTAGTACGGCGTCGGTTTGACAGCGGGCTACGGAATTTTCATAATGTCTATCAGGCACTAGTGGATCATTGGATACTGTACGATAATTCAGGAAGCATCCCTCGTCTAATAGCGTCTGGAGATAATCCGTGAAGCAACAAGCAATAGGTTCAAAAGATCCTGATATTCGAGCCTCAGCGAAGGCCCTGCGTCGAGCGGCCCGGCGGGCAAGGAGGCTTGGTTTACAGACCAGTACACCGGTTTATGTGCTGCAGGGCGGCCAAATTGTTGATCTGACCAAGCAAAAGCGCATGCGTGGCGGGATAAAATAGCACGGCCCGCCTTTGTCCCCTCACGGAATCTGGAGAATTCCGATCCTAGCCAGCCTCGATACAGAAAACTCTCGTTCCAATATATTTATCTTTACCGGCGTGATCCGTAGGACTCTTCGCGCTCGCGGACGTTAGTTTCCCTGGGCTTAGAAGGCGGGTTAACCAGGCCTCCGGTGCCTTTTGTTTTTTAAAGGAAACGTTTGTTAGGTATCAGGCGTGGTTTCGGCAAAAGCAAAAGTCGAGATTCGACCACATTGTCATGATCTTAGACCGCTGTGCTCTTAACTCAGCGTCTTAGTTCATCCAAGGGAACCCAATCGCCGGGAGCCCGTTCATACCTCCAAAATGTCCAGCCATTGCAGGAACGCTTAACAACCGCGTGTCCAGCCAGAGAGGGAGATTTGAAATCTTTGTTCTTGTACCGGATTAGCCCGTTTTTTCGGACGCGTGCCCCGACTGGTTTACCTCTATACACGGCCCTTAGTCTGGTTGACTGGTTAAAGTAACCTGCGAGGATCGGCTCGCCTTTTACGCGCTTTTTCTTGCTGGAGCGTTTAACTGTGGGGGTGGTCGTACGGCCAATGAGCCAGTTGATTTCCTCTCGCTGTTTTCTTCTAAGATCGCGGGCCAGTCGGCCTCGCAGATTTTCAGACTTAATAAATTTGCCGGTCTGTGTATTACCTCCCGGCTTGACCGTTCTCAAGATAAGGGATTCCAGTTCTTTGAGGTGGCTGTCGCCGATCGTAAGGTAGACGCTGAATCGGTCCCAAATTCCCTTATGCCGATCGCGTAAATGCTGCTTGAGCCGAGTCCTTAAATTACTCGCTAACCCCACGTAGTAAAGCTTGTTTCGCCGGTACAGTGCATAGATTCCTGTTCGACCGCGAACGTAACTGCGAACGACATCCTGGTACTTGTCCAATGCTTCCGAAGAAATGTTCTCAAGATGCTGGCAGACTAGCTGAGCTCGTTTAGCCAATGGATGTTACCTCCTTTACGCTCCGTTCTCTTTTCCCACTCAAGTCCACAACGTTTTCAATCATTCCTCGCGCAGTGGAAATTTCAGGAGGCCATATTTTTCTAGCCGGTGTCTAAGTGACCGGTACTCAATTCCCAGGAGTTCCGCCGCTCTCTTCTGTACCCAGTTAGCCTTTTTTAAGGCAGCCAAAAGGAGTGATCTTTCGTGGATAGCTAGTTCTTCATCCAGAGAGTTGCCCTTGTTGTGAATAATTTCGCCTCAGCCGGATCTGTGTGTTCAAAAACTTCCAGCTCATCTTGGGTCGTACTTTTCCTAACGCTTAGAGGCAAATCATCAGTCCCTATAGTATCTCTATCAGTGAGCGCGACGGCATACTCAACGATTTTTTCTAGTTCTGCAATGTTCCCTGTATATGGGTAGTCTATAAGACAATCTTGTGCGTCACTTCTAATCGTTGTGACCTGTTTTTTCATGGAATCCGCGTGCTTCCGAATACAGTGTCTGATAAACAGCGGGATATCCTCTTTTCTGTTGCGCAGAGGGGGTAAACTTATCTCGATGACACTCAGCCGGTGATAGAGATCTTCTCTGCATTGCCCCATAGAAACCGTCTCTTTGAGACTCTTAGTCGATGCTGATATTACTCTAAGATCTAGTTTGATTTCCTCAGTTCCGCCGAGTGGTGTCAGCATTTTATGTTCAAGCACCTCAAGCATCTTTCCTTGGAGCTGTTTGGGTAGTGTCTCCACTGATTTTAAGAATAGCGTTCCCTTAGTAGCACGCTTGATTAGTCCATCACGGGAAGCAACCGCATCTGTAAAAGCACCTCTAGCATGACCGAACAGTTCACTTTCGGCCAATACTTCCGAGAGTCCCGAACAGTCGACTACTACGAATGGTTCGTTTCTGCGTGGGCTGTTAGTATGGATGGTCCTTGCAAGGTTTTCCTTGCCTGTACCGCTTTCCCCAAAAATCAATGCGCTGGTTGTTATTTTCGACAGCTTCTCGGCCAGTTTGTAAATCCTGACCATGGTTGGGCTGTGTCCAATAACCCCGTCAGATATCAATTGCGGTTCGGCAACCAAATCCATGTTTTATTGTCCCGAATTATCTCCTCGCAAGCACCTACTTTACATACGGCAGGCGTACGGCCTCCCGATCCCGTTCCGGCTTTGGCTCTAAATTATCTCAGGTGGTCAGTTCTTTCCGCCCCCTTCTCCCGTTCCCAAATCGCCAACGATTTCGTGAAACTGTTCTAGGGCGGCTTCGAGGTCTTCCGTAATGTTAGCGGCGATGATGCCGGGAGCCGGGAGGTTCGCCGATTCTTCGAGGGATTCATCTTTGAGCCAGAAGATGTCTAAATTGACCTTGTCCCGTTTGGTGAGGTCTTCGTAGGCGAAGCACTTGAATCGCTCCGTCTCCTTTCGTTTATGGCGGTTCTCGGCGTGGTAGCAGGCGACGAAGTCGTCCAGGTCGGAGCGCTTGAGCTGGTTTTCCTTCAATGTGAAGTGCTTGTTGGTCCGAAGATCGTAGATCCAGAGCTTTTCTGTCCAGGGTTTTTCCTGTGCGGGCTTGCGGTCGAAGAAAAGAACGTTCGCCTTAACGCCCTGGGCGTAGAAGATGCCCGTGGGCAGACGCAGAAGCGTATGCACGTCTGCCTGCTTGAGAATTTCGCGGCGAACCGTTTCCCCCGCTCCGCCTTCAAACAGCACGTTGTCCGGCACCACGATGGACGCCCGGCCATGTTGTTTGAGGATCGTGAAGACATGCTGGAGAAAGTTGAGCTGCTTGTTGCTGGTGGACGCCCAGAAGTCGTCCCGGTGAATCGTTAGGCTTTCCTTTTCCGCCTTGCCTTCTTCGTTCACGATGGTCACGCTGCTCTTTTTGCCGAAAGGCGGATTGGTCATCACCATCTCGTAGTACTTCCCGCCGTGGCTGCTAAGAGCGTCGCGGATCTCCACCGGCACTTCTTCTGCCCCGTCGCCGCTGATGCCGTGGAGCAGCATGTTCATGCAGCAAAGCCGGGCCACACCATCCACCAGCTCCACACCCCAGAGGGTGCCAAGGGCGAGGCGTTTCTTCTCCTCACGGTCGAGCTGATAACGTTTCGGATCGGAAAGATGAGTGTAGGCTGCCAGCAGGAAGCCACCCGTGCCGCACGCCGGATCGCAGATCGTCATCTTCGGTTCCGGCCGCATCACGTCGACCATAGCAACGATCAGCGGACGAGGTGTAAAGTACTGTCCCGCCCCACCCTTCACGTCCTCGGCGTTCTTCTGAAGTAGACCCTCGTAAGCGTCGCCCTTCACGTCAGCGGATAACGACGACCACTGTTCCTTGTCGATGAGATCGACGATCAGCCGCCGGAGCTTCGCCGGGTCCTGGATCTTATTCTGCGCCTTGCGAAATATAACGCCGAGCATGCCCTTTTTTTTGCCCAGCGATTCAAGACCATGGCGATAGTGCGTCTCCAGCTCATCGCCGTCGCGTTTCAAGAGGCTTTGCCAGTCGAAGTCCTTCGGAATCGGCGACGGCTTATCAAACGGCGGTTTGCTCTGCTCATCCGCCATTTTGAGGAACAGCAGAAACGTCAACTGCTCGACGTAGTCGCCATACGAGAGCCCGTCATCCCGCAGGATGTTGCAGTAGTTCCAAAGTTTTTGAACGATCGTTGAAGATTCCATCGAGTGCTTTAATACCTCGTGTCTACTAAATACCCTCTACGGCCGGAACATCTGTATCCGTGCATATCTTTGTGATCCCGCAGAGCAGAGTCATGCTTTTTCCGGTAGAATTTTTTTCAGCAATAATTGCATTCATATACGTATGTTGGTCCGAGCCTGTTCCACATTGTATGCCTTCTTCTCGGCTTCCTAACCCTTGGAATCACACACGAACTGCGCTCAATTGGTGGCGTAGAAATCGGGCCTGAGGCCGCGAGTTCGACGAGATATCGTGGGGCGAAGGATACTGAAGAAGCTTTGGCTCCTTGTATCCGATCTACTCGGTAAGACCTATCCTCACCTGTGTTATGCCTTATAGCATACAGTAATAGATGACCATTGCGAGTCCGCCGCAAAGAATACGGCTCAATAAGCCTTGTGGTGCCCTGGTAGGAAAGATTCACACATAAACGGTTTGATGCTGCAAATCTAATGATTTCAAGCGGAACCGATGAACTCCACGTCTGGGCCATGACTGGTGGGCGCCAACTCTCATCGATTCCAGTGCCCATTGTGGGGATTGCTGGTCGTTCGATCCGTTCAGCCACCCCGTAGAGCCACTGAAATACAGCCGGGAGTTCACTCCAAAATTGATCAAAAGGCGGTAGCGCCGGCAGCTGGCGTCTAAGCATGTTTTCCCATTCAGCTTCTAACTCCTTACGGCCTTGATGCTCCGTAAATTCTTCTATGGTGGGTAAAGATATTCCCGTAAACTTGCACTTTTTTGAAAGTGTATCGATCATGGTTTGCCGCTCCGGCCGGAATGTTTCGTGTCGATACAAGTGCACAACGTCGTACAGATCGCGCGGCCTGAGTCGTTCCTTCAGAGCTCGCGTCTTTTCGGCAAAGACCTCTTCAAAGGCATAACACAAAATCTCGATACCATCCCCTGGATTGTCGGAATAGGGATGGTGGACTTTACGCATCACAGGTTCTAGGACCAGCACCTCATCGGCCGTTAGGTCTAGTCTGACCCGTGGTAAATCTCCACCCATTCCCATCGGCCCCCGGAAGGCTATTCGCCCCTCAATTGAAGTCCCTCCCCGTGGGTTTTGAACAACGTCGAAACGAATCAATTCCGTTTGAAGCTCGATACCAACCACTTCGTAGATCCACGTGGAAATCTCTGTGAACGCTTTAGTAAGAAACTCCTTGTTTAGCTGATTTGAATCCGTGGTGGTAAAGTCCAAGTCTTCAGAGAAACGGTGCGTCTCGAAAAAGCACTTTTTCAGACACGTGCCACCCTTGAAGAACCAGCTTACGCTCAATTCTTCATGATGACCGATCCCAGCCAAGAGCCAGCCTAGCACGTAATCCTTTTCGACCACATTCGGTGCTAAACCGAGTTCTCGGGAAAAATCGAGCACTTCTCTTTTATCGATCATTTAGGTGTTCCTGTCACCCAATGTTCCGGAACCCAGAGCCGCCACTTTGTGACAAGCCTATCGGCAGACAGGGAGGGATCGACCTTTGCGTTTCCTTTCGTCAGCCGACAATGACACTCGCCAATGAGTTCCGTTTCTTCCGACACAAACCGTTCTAGAAGGAAACCTAACCGTTTATAAACTGCACCGTTATCTAGTCGTTCGGCGTATTCGAGTAACTGGCTTGTGTTCTTGCTGTCAGACTTCAAATAACTAATCAAAATATCGACTGTCGAACGAATCCCTCCTCCAAGCCGCGGTGTATGTAACATGTCCAACACCGTGCGGGTTGGATCAGAGACTGATACTTTGACTCTTCCCCGCCAGACCGGCTTCAGCCCGAACAAGGCTTTCTTCAAAATCGTTCGCAGCAAAAAACTTGTTCCTTTAAGTTTTGGCGACTGGTCCCTTGGTGTCCGTGTTGTCATGACGACAATAGTTCTAAAGATTTGCTCCGTGAGGCCCCAATGCTCTGCCGCACTCCATCCACCGATGTAGCAAGGAGAAAACAACCTATCCGCAACTATCCATGGATCTTCGAGAGGAACATCAGCGGTTTGAGATTCCAGCGGTACTGGGACATACAAGCCTCGACGCACACGTGAAAGCCATCCGTTCTTTCGCCATCTCGACAACATCTTCCCAGCAGTATTGGCGGGAATGGAAAGGATTTTAGAGGTGTCCTCGACTGAGATGGTCCCCGTCGTTCCGCGTAGAACCAACGCAAGTCTTTCCCTGTCGAGTCTTCCGAGTCCAGACACTGTGTCCATAGTATATTTTCTAAGCAGTTATTCCCTTAATAGTTGAACTACATCATATTACATATACTAAGTCAATGCAACTATAGTATATTAGCTGTGCTAAAATTCACACATAATACGAATAATCACCTACAGAATATAGTTAAATTAGACTAACTGCCCAGAAAAGGTCGTTGTAGGATTGACTGGCGGAGGCGGGTACCACGCTGGAACTCGGCTTTCACGAGTGCTTCCAGTCCCTCCTACCACACTCAAGCGGTGCTCCACTTCAGCGACGACGCTTTGTTGCTCGGCGATAACTTGTTGAATAACAGCTTGCTCTGCTCATCCGCCATCTTCCTGCCTGCATTGTATGCGCAGGTACAGAGGAAGAGCAGAAACGTCAACTGCTCAACGTAGTCGCCATACGACAGGCCGCCTGCCTGTGTGTTGCACCTGCCTACCACCACGCAGTGGCAGGCAGGCGCAGACAGGTCATCCCGCAGGTTTACGTGCGCCGAAGGCAGGCATGATGTTGCAGTAGTTCCAGAGTTTCTGAACGAGTCCGCTCGCCGCCTCTTCCATGTTCGCGCCGATTTACCGTCCCCTATTTTGATTTCTGTCAGGTAGGGATTGCCTAGCAATTACGCGCTCGACGCTTTCAAATTCAGCCTCGCCTGCCGGAACTAGTCCCGACCAACTGAAGTATGGCGCTCCAAGGCCCGACTTGTGCCACACGGTGTTAAGATATGTAAGAAAAGCTTTTGCTCGCAGATACCTTTTGCCAATTTCAAAAGACGCAGCCTCTTTTGCTAGTTCGTCTAGGACTGCCTCGTCAAAAATCGGCGTATCAAAAACCATCGCATCCAGGTAGGCAAAAGACGGTGCCCATTTTAACAAATGATAAACCCCCACGGTGGTAATACGAAACGCAGCAGGCATATCTCCGATCAGCCCGGTTACATCTTCGGCAAACGTAATCCGTTCAGTTGTTTCAATTAGCCGCTTATTGGTCATTCGTCTGAGAGCCGCCTCCGACTGTTGCGGCGTATACCCCCAAGACTGCATTTCGATAATAACGTTATCAGCCTTAACAAAGCCCTCACGATTCCTATGTGAACCGTCATAATTCAAAAAGGCCGCTATCATGGGACCCAAAAAATGCTCCCGCTCATCCGGAAACCGAACGTCAAACATGTTAAGTGCAAGTGACGAATCGGCGTGATAGTGGGAATATTCCCCTAGAAGTGCGGATTTGGAAAACTCGTGAACGGCCACAAGATACTTATCAGTTTTTTCCATAATACCGATGATCTTACCAGCATCCACATTAGGACTACCTATAGATTTAGTTGTTAAATCTATGATTTCTCGTATATTGCCGCCAGTAATATTAGAAATCAGTTCGATTAAATCCTTATTGTTTTTTAAAGAGTAAAGAAGCGCTTTCAAAAACAGCGCTAGGCTCTTAAAATTAAGTCCAATGCCTTGAAATTGATCAACAGGAAGCCTTCCTTCTGCAACCTCGAGGGCAAAGGCTAATCGCTTTTCAACGACCAGATCTGCCCGTGGTGGAGAGATGGAAAAAATCTTCTGTGGATAGGCCGAAAATGTTCCCGCCTGCTTAGATTGATGAAACGTCTGAGGTCTTAGTGTAACGAACACGGCAGCTCGCCATTGCTGAGCAATGTTCTGCGCTATCAGAAACGCTTCCTGTTGAACCTCTAAGCTTCGTTGATCGGCGTTGTCTATCATTATGATCACTTGTTTTGTGCGCGCCGCGACTAGGTGTTGCACCGATTGCTGAAGATGTTGTGCGCTACTCTCTACCTTTTTTTCTAAAAATTCCAGAAGCTTATTTTCATACTCGGATCGATTTGTTGCGTAAAGACTTCCGTAAATTCCCGCGCGAAAGAGTTCGATTTCGCGATAGTATACGCCACGAACAAAGGTCGCTTCCCTAACATTGACCTTGTATCTATCGATAAGTTGTCTCTCTATTTCCGACAAGACAAAATCACGCAGATCTAACTCCAAAGCTGCCTGGCTCCCAAGATCGATATACACGTAGATTGCGCGTTGAAATTCCTCGAAAGCGCTAACGTACATGAGATGTTTTAAAAAGGAAGTTTTACCGACACCAACGTCACCAATTAACACTATTGGTCGATGGGATAACGCCTCCGCCATGATCTCAGGTGTTAAGGCGAGGGTGTCTTTGTCCGGTTTTACCGATCTTACGTTAGATGCAGCATCACTTGGTCGAAATAACGCAGAATAGCGCGCGAGCAAGATTTTGCGGCTTAAAAGGGCGTTGTGTGCTAACGCACCGCTCTCACAATAGCATACCTTGTAAAAACGCGACTCAATCTCCGGTGTTTTTACAATGTCCTCTATCAATAGTTCTGCAACAGTCCGAAGATTAGCTTGAATTGCGCTTTTATATCGAAACGAGGGATAATTGACCAAATAAGAGGAAAATTTTTTTGGTATACCCGTTTCGGCTCCCGTCGTAAGTAGCCGAAATATTCGCCGTTCTCTAGTGCCGGCGGGAGACAAATTTTGCCACAAAAGAGGAAACTGTTTTAAAAATTGCTCATGCCCGTTTATTAGAAGACACTTACCTTCTAAAGGCGGTTGACCATCCTGGCGACTGGCCAAGAAGGCGATTAGCTGGTGCCCATTACAAACAATGGCAATCGGCGTACCCCTACCACTGCAATATGCTTGTACTTGCCGGATGGCGTTGTCTGCTCGCTTGTCCAACTCCATGACTGATTTCAACGAAACTATTAGCCGTTGTTCGGGATTTGCGGGCAATTCGAAATAGTCACCCTCCCGTTTAGCCTCAATTATTATTGCCCTTGGAATTGCAAGTTCGTAATCGGTGTACGTGCGTTCGAGCCGTTGTTCTAATCGCATCTCGCTTTTTGGCCATCCCAGACACGTGGTCACAAAGGGGTCTATAAATTGGAAGCGCGTATCCGCTTCATTCCAGTCTGGACGATTGCATTCGATTGTGTCTACGAGTTCATTCAATGCCTTAAGTCCAGACTCGATATCCGTTGTTCCGAGCAAGTTCTGGGTCATAACCAACTCCCGTTTTAGGAACTGACCACGTTTGACGATCTACTTGTCGTATGTAACTCTTACCATTTAGCAGAGCTTCCCCTCAAACGCCCGCTGTAGGATCGACTGGCGGAGGCGGGTAGCACGCAGGAGGTTCGTGTTCACGACTACTTCCAGCCCATCAACTATGTTTAAGTGGCGCTCAATTTCTTGGACAACTCTTCCCTGTTCAGATTTTGATGGAAAGGCGACAGTGAATGTCTTGAAGTCACGAATCGGCAATTGAGGTTGCGCAGAGAGGGATCTGTTGCTGTTCATCGAGAGGTCGTACAGGGACAAATACCTTGTCGACAAACGCTTGGCTGATACCGCCCTGAGCAGCGCCTCGAAAATCGGACAAAATCTGTTGCTGACCGGCGAGCGAATATAAAAAATAGAACACGTAAGCTGAGTTATAATCGTCTTTTAGCTTTAGGCGAAACACGTGCTCGTTAATTACTGCTTGGGCAAACGGAAAATCACTACGAATTAATGACACCTTTCCTGTGGTCGCCCCATCCTTAACGACAAGAATATCTTCTGGTTCCACGTGACCGCGCGTCATAGCTCGTGCAAAGGTCTCCGGAACAAATTTAATTTTGTTGAATTTGAAGCCACCGTCACGATTGAGATGTTCACCCCCGAGACTTGGAATCCCGTCACGAATTCCTGTCACGCCGCCTTTCGGACGGCTACCTGACTCAAAAGCCTGGAGGAGGTCTCGCAAGGGTTCAGTTCTAAGAGTCATGCCGCTAACACCTCATTCAGTTCATCCAACAGTTTCGGCAGATCGTTGCCAAAAAGCAGATGAGCCCTCCCCAATCCGCCGCGCTGGCTGAAGGGAGCATAGTTGAAGTGTTCGGTTTCGATGCTCAAGCTGGTAGCGATATGGTCGCGGATGAGTTCGAGCCAGGCACGTTGTTCGGGGGTGAAAACAATATCCTTCGAGATATTTCTTTCGTTCCACTCGATGAAGCGCTGATTCACGGTGTCGGTAAAAGGCCGAAGAACCTGCTCGCGTTCGAGCGCGAAGCGAACAAGGGCCACAAGATCAGCGAAGCGTCCGGCTTGGGATCGACCCTTAACCTTTTTCGGTGCGACGGCGGCAAAGGAATCCCATAACCGGTCTTCGGTCCAGGCTGCATGTTCTTCACGGAGCTTTTTCTCCAACTCTTTGAGCATCGGCTCCGTAAGCCGGTGACGATAGGGGCGACCGTAGAGTAGCTGAAGCGCGGTGATCTCGGCTTTGTGTTTTTCGATGTAATCGCGAAACGATTTCGTGACCTGCTCGGCGTTCTGCGTGGTTTGCTGAGATGCGCCGGCGAACAGCACACGGTCGCGGGAGATGATGTCAATGACCTGTTCGCTGGCCTGATGGATTCTGATCAAGAGCTGGCGCAGCGCGGGGTTCTTAGCCAGCGGCGCGACGGCTTCCTGCATGAGTTTGGCTTGCGAGCTTTGTAAGTCCGTGTCCGTCGGTTGATAGTAGGGTTCTTTTCCTTCCCTGGCTTTGGCTTCGATATTGTCTAGATTTGTCGAAGCAAGTAAAGTCTGCGCGATCTCAGAGAGTATCTGGCCATTTGCGGTTGTGCGGACTTCACCCGCAAGGGCTTCGTCGAAACGCTTTTCCAAACGAACGAGTCTACCGGCAAGGCTTTCCAGCGCTTCGGGTTCCCGGTTGCCAAGGGCAATGGCGTCGAGCAGTTTGTCGAACGTCACGTTGCGCTTCCGTTCTAGCGGGTGGGAGTCGGTCATGTCGCGCTCGCAGACTCCGACGGCATCGACGATCACGAAACGGCTCTTGCGCTTGACGCCGGGGTTCACCTGCTCCATCTCCGTCTCAGAGATCACTCGCACGCCCCGGCCCTTCATCTGCTCGAAGAAGCCCCGCGATTTCACCGAGCGCATGAAAAAAACAACTTCCAAAGGTTTGACGTCGGTGCCGGTAGCGATCATATCGACAGTGACGGCGATCCGTGGATTGTAGCTATTGCGGAATCTCTGAATCAGCGTCTTTGGGTCCGTTCCGGTGGTCTTGTAGGTAATCTTCTGGCAAAAGTCGTTGCCCTTGTCGAACACCTCGCGGCAGATGTCGACAATATCCTCGGCATGGGAGTCGTCCTTGGCAAAGATCAGCGTTTTGGGCATGTCGGCGCGTCCGGGAAAAATGTCGGTGAACAGATTGTCGCGGAAAGTTTGCAGGACAGTGCGGATCTGGTCTTTCGCCACCACCTCGCGGTCGAGCTGGCCGGCTTCGTATTGAAACTCGTCATCGAGCTGCTCCCAACGTTTCTTGCGTGTCTGACGATCACGTTTGTCGACGTAGAAACCGGCGTCGATCTTTGAGCCTTTCGACGTAATTTCCGTGTCTATGCGGTACACGTCGTAGTTCACGTTGACGCCGTCGGCGACGGCCTTCTCGTGGTTGTATTCCATGACCAGATTCTGGTCGAAAAAGCCGAAGGCCTGCTTGGATGGCGTGGCAGTGAGGCCGATTAGATAGGCGTCGAAGTATTCCAGCACCTGGCGCCAAAGGTTGTAAATCGAGCGGTGGCACTCGTCGGTGATGATAAAATCGAAGGTCTCAATGGGAAGGCTGGGGTTGTACTCCACGGGCAGGGGTTCTTTGTACAGCGACTCGGCGGCATCGATGCGTAGGTCGTCCAGGTCGGGCGGCGGCTCGGCCTCGCCTTTGAGCATGGAGTAGAGGCGCTGGACCGTGCTGATCACCACGCGGGAGGAATCGTCGAGCACATTGCGTTTAAGATGCTGAACGATAAACTCCTCGGTAAATTTGTAATTATTCACCGGCGAGACGAACTGGTCAAACTCTTTGAAGGTCTGCTCGCCCAAGTTGCCGCGGTCGACGAGAAAGAGCACGCGGCGAGCCCCGGCGTTCTTAATCAGACGGTAGCTGAAATTGACCGCCGTGAAGGTTTTTCCCGAGCCGGTGGCCATCTGAATGAGGGCGCGCGGCTTGTTGCCGGCAAAAGATTTTTCCAGGTTGTTGATCGCCTCGATCTGCGCCTTCCAGAGACCGTCGGTAACGAGCGGCGGTAACTCGCGTAGACATTGATTGAGTTGTTTGTCGGCCCGTGCCCAATTGAGCAAGGTCTCCGGCTTATGAAACGCAAAGACGTTACGGCTGCGCGGCTCGGGATCGAGCCGGTTGGTGAAGCGCGTCTCCGTACCGGTGGACTCGTAGCTGAAAGGAAGCGGCGAGCGCCAAGCGGGCATTCCGAAGGGAACAGCTTTGACGTATTTCTCCGACTGCTCCTCCACGCCAATCAGGGAGTGGCCTTCAGGTTTGGCCTCCACAGTGCCGACAGCCTTGCCGTCGGCGAACAAAGTGTAGTCGGGTTCGCCGGTTTTAAATGATAACTCCCGGAGGGCTACGCCACGAGCAGCGGATAAGTTGGCAGCTTTCTTGTCTTGCACTATCCAGCCGCATTGGGCAAGTAGTGCGTCGATGTTTTCCCTGGCTTGGTTTTCGGGGGTGGGCATGGCGATCGCTTCCGACTCCTGAACCCGAGGTCTTTTGATTCTCTATGGCCGGGAGGATTTGTGCGTGAAGTTTCAACGAGACCGGGTTAGGCAACATCCCACATCGGCACTAATGAATACTAACAAAGGAGGAATAGAAAAGGCAAAAGGCATGGGCAGACCGCTGCGAATTGACTATGCCGATGGCTACTATCATGCCACCTGCCGAGGGAAAGAAAAAAGAAAACTATTTGCGGCTAGACCAAAGGTTCGGAGAAAAGACTTCCGATCCCGTATCCGACCCCGTCATACGGCCGCGTTAAAGATTTGTATCAGTCGGTCGCGACATTCCTTGCCGCTTTTGATTCGCTGGGGCAACTCTTTGGATGAGTTGAGCCACCGGGTGATCGCCCGCTCATACGCAGGACGCGCTTTCAGTCTCTGGAACCAACCGCAAAATCGCGGGCTTTTTTCCCATAGCCAGCCGATCTGCAACGCTTCCATCATCGTGAAGTAAGACGCAAATCCCACATCGGCGAGCGTAAACTGTTCGCCCACCAGCCAGGGGCGGCCGTCCGCAAGCTCGGATTCCATCTCCTTGATGAGCTTCCCATAACGTTGCAGCGATTCCAGTACATAGGGAGACTCGATTCCCTGACGGAAGCTTGTCATTTTGCGCTCGCGCTTGGCCGGGTCCGCGATGGTACCGAGCTTTACCTCAATCTGCTCCTGTGTGTAATTCCCCATATCGCGATGTCGCGTAGCGATGGAAGTGTTCAACGTGCGCATCGCCATATGGATGCTCACGTCAAGCTGAATCGTCCATTTTCGTACCCGTGCCTTGCCCAGTGCATCAACCGGCCGTAAGGGCTTTTCCGGAAAAGCGTCATCAAGGTATTCGTTGACAATGGTGGATTCGTAAACAACAGTGCCGTCATGAACCAGCGTAGGCACGTTGCCGTTCGGATTGAGCCTGAGGTATTCGGGCTTTTTCTGTTCCCGCTTGCCGAGATCGACGTAACGGCTTTCCCACTTGAGCTCCTTCTCCTCCAGGCACAAGCGCACTTTCTGCGCACATACGGACAAATCGTGATGATAAAGTTCGAGCATGTCAGTCTTCTCCCCTGAAGTATTTGACACCCGGTTGTTTTTCAAAACCAGATTATATTAGATTTTCAAACACCCACAGAAATGTCAAATGAGACGGAAGAAAGAAATAGTGCCAGAGGACGTTTGGGGACAGGTAACCTAAAAAAGCGCTCAATCGTATTTCAGATCGAACGCAGACAAATACGGCTCAACAGCCCCGAGAACCTTTCTAGAGCTGAGTCTGTACCGCTCCAGCGAGTAACGATGGGAGCCATACTTTTCCTTGGGGTGATCAACCAGCCAGTTCCGCAACCTGGTTTCGACTTCCCCGTCGTAACGAAAACCAAATGTCTCAAAAATATCCCTGGCTGTTTTCACTGGGTCGGTGATGAGCCGGTGGTAATCAACGTCATAAAACCAGGTCTTGGAAAAGTTCGAGCGGATTTCTGAAACCCTGTTTAGCGCAGGTGCCCAGTTGGACCGCCACAAATGTCCGATTGCTTCTAAATCGTAGTCGTTGGTCAGGAACATCCTCGCTGCTTCACAGAGACTGCAGCGAGAGGCGGCTGTCACGCGCGGATCCCGGTGCAACATGACAATACCAGCGTCCGGAAAAACATTTATTAACTCGGCAAGTGTCAGGATATGCGTTGGGCTTTTTAGAATCATTCTCTTGCCGGGAAAGTTCAAACTCAGAGATCGCAGCACCTTTTTATAGTACCGGTACGCCGGGTCAAAGTCCGCCCGGTCCACCCATTCCTGATAGGTCGGAACATCGCAGGGCACCGAAAACGACAGTCTACACATAAATATGCCGCGAAAAATATGCATACACTCATCCGGTTCCAAGGGTTGTAAATCGTGAATTTTGCGGAAGTCCGGTAAGAGGGAAAAAAAACGGTCAAATTTTTCTTGACATGACCGGATTCTCGGGTCCGATTGATCTATGTCGGGTCGTGGTGGTGGGCATGGCGTTTGCAATTCCCAAAGCCTGGGTGATCTCGCATCGGGATGGGAGGCAAGCAGTTTATGCAAGAATGTCGATCCGCTCCTGGAGGGCGCAACAATAATCAATGGTCGCTCTATCGAAACCTCAAAAACTTCGGGATGTCGATCGAATTCCGCTTGGTTGGTTAACATGGTCCTAAGGGACAAAAGGGTCATTTCCTTGGCAAACAATCGGCCCACAAGGCTCAGGTTTGATTCGCGGTTGTATCCGATCATCAGTTTCTCAAACGGCGTGCGCCAATCGATTTCCGGGAACCGATCCAGTCCCGTTTCCTTTTGTGCCTGGCGGATGAGTTTTTCGGGATCGAAATGGACTAGAGACAAACCGACCTTTTCCAACACCCCACCGATAACATTGACACCGCGGACATTGAACGGGATGGTAACTGGCGGCTCACTCGCTGGTGATCCCTGCCAGTCAAAGCGGGCTTGCAGGTTAGCGTTGTGCAGTCTAATTTCTCCTATTGGCAATTAGGTATCTTTCCACCAATCCTTTTCGCGTATGAGGAGGGCACGCGCATACTCGGCATGGGACCAAACTAGCGGCATGGCGAACTGAATGTACCCGCCCTCAGCATTGGTCTTACTAGCAATCATGCACTTGCTTCCTGTTTCTTCATACGAGCGCGCCATGTTATTCGCTTCTTCCAGTATCTTATCGAAATCCACATCCTCAAGTAAGATCGGCTTGTGAAATTCCTTATCGAAATCAATCCCCGTTTTCCATTCCACCTCCATGAAGCCATCAAAACGCTTACAGGTGGACAGGTGTTCCGGAATCTCGCCTTTCTCGTTCGTATGCTCGTCGATTTTACGAAGCAGTTCGTCGCCACGATCCGTGTTGCCGTTCCAGTAATGGAACTGGGCTAAAATAGCAGTGTATTGCATCCAGGGTCCGTTGCCGGCATGTACGTGTGTGGCAAAGTCTTTGTGAAAGGGAAGATAGCGCATGATCATTCCCAACTCGGGATCCCAGAGTTGTTTCTCTAAAAACTCAACACTTTTTTCCAATTGTTTTTTGTAGTGAAGGAAGCCATAGTAGAAGGGACTAAGCAAGGTAAAATCCGGGCGCAAATCCATCAGCCCTTTCGGGTCGATGCGACGCACGTATCGGTCGCCTACCATGAACAACTCATTGATCGAATAAAGAAAATGCTTCCGGAAGGTCAGATGGGACTGTGAAATAATCTTCTTTTGATCCATCGATGTCACCACTTCATGTGCTAGAGAAAAAGCATAGAGAAAGGCAAAATTGACCCAGCAGGTGTACCCTTCCTCCAATGCTGACTCGTGGATCGAAGTGGTTGAATGAAAGAGGTTGAGTTCCTTGTGGTACAGACTCCGAATGCTGTAATCCAGCCCCCGATCAATACCAACTAGAAAGCCTTCGAGTCCTCGAATATTTTTTTTCAATCTTCGTGCTGTGAGGAGGTAATTGCATAAAATGGCAATGCCGTGGGCGACGTTGTCCTCTTGCTTATAGATGCTTTTGTCCTCGCCTTGCAGGCTATATCGTTGTCCCCAGCTTCCGGACTCCGCCTGAACATCCTTCACAAAATGAGCCATGGATTCCATCAACTCGAAAGCTTGGTTGGCAACATCATAACCGCTTTGTGAGCCGGCTAGACGTCGAAAGAGTTGGAATACGCTGCTGCAGTCTCTAGGATAGACGTAGGGGTAACGGGACGTCGGAGGGGAAGCCAATAACAATCGCCCATACTTTTTCGAGGCTACGGTAGACCTCAAAATGATCTGCATGTGATGTGACAATCGGTCATTCAGTTTGCCAGGCTCCATCTTTAGCGTCTCCTCCCTCCTAAGGGCGAGAATCGTAACACGCGAATGTAACTCACTTAAATAATAGACTCGCCACCATCGGTATTTTGGGCGCGACAAGATTTTGTGTCAACCTGCGCTCTGCCTTTAGCGAAACGGTGATGGGGAGAACAAAGGGGTTACCCAGTAGAAGGCTGCACACGGGTTTTCCAAAAGCCCTCAGTGGAATGGCTCCTCCCTTCGCCGACCCTTGCACCTAGCGGGTCGTGATTAGTGTGACACCGGTAACCAGGAGTAAAACTCCCATGACTATTTTCGAAGTCACTCTCTCTAGATCTCTTAGAAAAAAGGCGCTCAGGAAAACAGAAAAGAAGGGGGTCATACTCAGGATAGGGGCTATTACGGAAACTTCTCCCTGGTTCAAGGCGATAAAAGCCAGGAACTGCGAGCCAGCCGAGATGAACGCGGTAATACCGAAGAAAGGCATGCTCGCTCTATGGGGTCGGATAAGACCGATTTTCCCTGTAAAAAGAACAAAAATAAACAAGACGATGAGCGAGGTGGAAGTCGTAACAGCCGCGCCGATGAGGGGATTGGGAAGGATCAGAAGTCCTGTCCTGCGCACGTTCTGTGAAACGGCGGCTACGAAGGCCGACCCCAAGGGAAATGCAGCATCCAAGATCCTCCACTCCCTTTCCTCTCCCTTGCGTGCCAAAACGAAACATGCACCGATGACGATAAGCACCGTCCCACCATAGACGAAGGAGCTGGGGCGTTCGCCGAGGAACAGCACTGCAACGAAGATCGCAAAAAGAGGACTTATCCGACGCAGCGGATCTGCACGGGCAACCCCAAGTCGTGTAATGCCCCCATAATAGAGCAGGCGGGCCAGCAATGGTTGGAGAAGCCCGCCCACAATAAAGTAAACGACGCCTAGGGACCGTAGCTGCTGGAAAGAAAAGAAATAGGCGATGGCGGACCAAAGGCAGACCGCCGTGACAAGAAAACTTAAAAAGGCGGCTGCCGAGACGCTGGAGAAGCGGGCTCCCCGGCGCACTAGCACCGCATCGACCGCCCAACCCATGGATGACAGAATGGCGAAAAATTCAGGTCGCATCAGAAGCAGCCGGTACGATCGTGGGGTCATAGTGGGATGACAACAATGGCATCCCGGACGTTACGTGTCGTTGGAATACTTTTGTGAAACAGAAAAAGCTTTTTTCTAAGAATAATTGTGAAAACAAGATCAAAGCTCCAGAGGCTCCCGGCAATGTATTGGAAATCGACGATGTAATCAATCAACCGCTCTTTTAAACGCGCCTGATCTGCAGATCAAGTGCGCGTTCGGTCTGAAGGCTCAACCCGCAAAAGCGAACTGTAATCAACTGCTCAGGTGAATCGCCGTGGCCCCCGTGACGACGCTTAGCATACCCACGATGCAGCAAGCTGCGGGGTATCAAAAGGAACGGACTCATGTCAACACATTTCTGTCGCGCCAAGAGCCTACTCCGCCGAAGCAGGCGCTTCCGCTGCGAAGGCCGGGCGCCAAGGGCGCAAAGAAAAACATGACCCCTATTTCTCCGAACTTGGCGTGCTTTGCGTCTTTGCGGCTCGCCCCGTGGAAT